>CAYZHL010000138.1:0-6390 GCA_964478095.1 uncultured Clostridia bacterium
GGGCGCTTCAGGATAAGGCTGAGATAGATAGTGGCGACAACTGCAAGCAGGCCAAGCCAACACACTCCAGCGGGCAGACACTGGGCAGCCTGGCGGATGTGATGATTGACAATTGTGTGCCTTTGGAGGACGCCATGGTTCACATAGACGGTCTTGTGGAGCCAGTGAGCGCCGGATCCACCCTGTCGATTGTAGCGATAACGATGTCGCTTGTGTCGGAGACAGCCAGGGAGCTTGTCCGCCGCGGACACAAGCTATCGGTGTTCGTATCGCCCAACGTGACATCCGTCCCCCGCGACCACAACGAGAGGGTTTTCGAGGACTACGCGAAATCACTGAAACGCTGAGCGCCATCGACATGCTCTATGATGCTCGGATAGAGGAGGTCATTGCGCCAAGAGGCATGCTGGCCTCCTCTGCCGCCTCTGATACGGCCCGGAACCGCTAGCCTTTCACACTTCCAACCGTGAGCCCTTCTATGAAGTACTTCTGAAAGCGAAGGAACACGATCACGGGCACGATGGCTGCTTCCATTGCCCCTGCAGCTATCACGGCCCAGTTGGTTAAGTATTTGCCCTGCATGTTGGCAAGGCCGAGCGTAACCGGCTTTAGCTTGTCGCTCTGGATCAGCACCAGGCTCCATAGATAGTCGTTCCAGACCCACGTGAACTCCAAGATGGCGATTGCGGCCATGGCGGGGATTACGAGAGGGAGCATTATGCTTGCATAGATCCGGAAAGGGCCGGCGCCGTCGATCTGCGCCGCCTCGAATATGCTGCGGGGGATGGTTAGCATGAAGTTACGGAGGCAGAATGTGCAGAACCCTGACTCAAAGGCTATGTTGAGCAGGACTACGGCCCAGTAGGTGTTGTACAGTCCGGTGCGGACCGAGAATCTGTACACCGGTATCATCAGCATCTGCGCCGGAACCAGCATTCCTGCCACGAATAAAAGCAGAATGGGTGTCCTCAATTTGAACCGGTACCAGGCGAGAGCGAATGCGCCGAGACTTGACACCATGAGCGCGCCTAGAACTGACGGGACCGTTATGATGCATGTGTTCACATAGTAGCGGCTCATGTTCCCTTCAACCCAGGCAGTGACGTAGTTGCGCGGATGCCAATCTGCCGGCGGGCTCCACCAGTCTCGACTGAGGAGTAGTTCGTCCATGGACTTGAAAGAGGTGAATACGCCGATTACCAACGGAACGAGCCATACGGTGACCAGCAACGCAGAAACAGCATAGAAAAGGACCCTTTGCTTCACGTGTAGTCAACCTCCCGTCGCAAGGCGGAGGCGAGATATGCGAGTATGAAAACCAGAGTCATCAGGAACTGTACTACGGCTATCGCGCTGCCGTATCCCATCCTGTAGTTGTTGAATGCTTGTATGTACATGTAGTTGGCGATGACGCTTGACGAGTAGAACGGCCCGCCGCGTGTAAGCACATGTACGATGTCGAAAGCTCTGAGAGAATCGATGATGCTCACTGTGATCGTTACGACCGTTGAGGGCCACAGCGCCGGGAGAATCACGTATCTGAAACGCTGCCAGCCGTTAGCTCCGTCCACAAGTGCCGCTTCCACTTGTTCCCGAGGAACGTTCTGGAGTCCGGCTAGGAAGAGGATCATCGAGTACGATACCTGCCGCCACAGTGCCGCGGCGATCACTGAATACGTAACAATCCCCGGATCCGAAAGCCACGGCCGTGCAAGCGAGTCTAGCCCAACAAAGCGTAGAAACGTGTTGAGCGCTCCATACTTGGGTTCCAGGATCCACGACCACACTTGGCCAACCACAACGAATGACAGCGTCATGGGAAGGTAGATCAGGGTCTTGAACAAACGACTTCCCTTCATGCTGTTGTTGAAGAGCATGGCCATTGCAAGACCGATGGGAAGCGATAGAAACACAAACGCCACTATCCAGGTCACGTTATTCTTCAGAGATCTGATGAAATACGGATCAGACAGCAACCTCTTGTAGTTATCAAACCCGACGAGACTGAGGGTCGATGACACTCCATCCCAGTCCGACAGGCTCAGCACCATGGTCTGGACGATCGGGATGATCACCCACACAAGGTATATTGTGACTGGGGCCGCTAGGAACGCATAAGGTGTCCAGTGATCGCGGTTCACTATCGTCCACCTCCAGTGCTCGGCGTGAATCACCGGAAGGGCGGAAGAAACGGTACACCCATTCCTCCGCCCGCGTCGCTTCACTTGAAGATTCGCTGTCGCTGGACCTCAAGGTTTCTCAGGATCGTGTCGATCCTTACCGGGAACATCATGAACTCCACCAACGCATTCATACCGATGTCAGCCATCTCCGGATCAGTGTCAATGTCGTAGAACTGCATGGCGCCGTCGGACCCGGAGATGAGGTTGAAACCTTTCTGGAGGTACGGGTCTCGCGATTGGAACCCCTTATATACCACGGGATAGGACTGGGTGTTGGCCACGAAGTCCTGGGCTTCTTTGGAAGCCATGAACTTCAGGAATGCTACTGCTGCATCCTTGTTCTTCGCTCTGGCGGGGATCATGAACCCGTTGACGGGTACCTGTTCAACAAGACCCACATCTTTTCGGATCACCGGAAATCTGAAGAAATCGAAATCATCTGCCAGGCTTGCTGGGATATCGTCGGTGATGAACGAACCCATCAGCATCATCGCGGCCTCGCCTCTATAGATGAAGGCGGCCGCTTCTCGCCAGCCGTAAGAAGAGTGGTTGTCCAAGAAGTAACCCCGTTCGAGTAGGACTTTCCAGCAATCCATGGCGTTTTTGAGGCGCGGATCGGTATACGCAATCGTGCCGTCGCAGAGATCCTGGTAGAAGTCTAGACCGTTTACCCTGAGATTGAACACTCCGAACCAGCCTGCTGCTGGCCACATGTTTTTCGTTCCGATGGCAATCGGGGTCAAGCCCGCTTTCTTCAGTCTGTCGCAGGCGTCGAGGAACTCGGGCCAAGTCTGTGGGACAGGGATCTTGTGTTTCTCGAAGATCGACTTTCTGTAGTACACGGCCCACCATTCGAAGTCCCGCGGAACCAGGTAGAGCTTGCCGTTGAAGCTACATGCATTGCGAAAGGCCGGTGCTACTTGGTTGTCGAATCCGCTGGGCGTGTAGACTGCATCCACCGGAGCCAGAAGGCCCTTTCGAGCGAAGTACCTCATGCGTTCGCCGCCCATCCACGTCACTACGTCGGGGGCGTCGGCAGAGTTCAGCCAGGTTCTGAGCAGGATCTTGAAGTCCTCGTGGGCAACCACATTCACTGTGACGTCGTATTCTGGGTGTTGCTTTGAGAACATGGCCACTAGCTGCTCAAATGGCTTGCTCGATGCCGAATCGCTGTAGTAGGAGTTGACAACCAGCGGTTGCCTGGCCGGGGCAGCGAGGATCGGGGCAACTGCAAGCATGAGACAGACTGTCAACGTGAGCAGAAGCGCGTAACGATTCGATCTCATGGGGCTATCCTCCTATTCACTGAGATAGTGAGAAACGCCGGGTCGGGATACTTCGATGCCATGACAGAAGATCGGGCTATCACCTCCTGCGAGTGTCAATCCTGATTCGTGTAATCGGCGATTAGGAGGTAGAAGCACGCCGCGGACCAGCTGAAGTTGGCCGCGTTAAGTCCGGCGCCTGTTTCGGGGTTGTAGTTTTCCCTGATCGGACCGTTGCCTGCGAGACCTTCGGCAGCGTGTAGCAGTCTCCGGGCCATGTGCCGAGCGTCGTCGACGAACCCATATCTCGCGAGGCCTTCCACGGCGAAATACGCCTGGTCAAGCCATACGGGGCCTCTCCAGTACTTCTCAGGGGAGTATCTGGGGCTATCAGCCGACACTGTGGGAAACGGCATGACAGTGTTGAACATGCGTGGATCTATGAGTGCGTCACGTACTCGCGATGCCTGATCCGGGCGTGCCAGTCCAGCCCAGAGGGGGATGGCGCCCTCGATTCCTTTGCCCCTTTCGACCAGGGGACGTTTGGTGACGATATCGATGTCATAGAAGAAACCCGTGTTGTCATCCCACATATGCTCGCATACGAAATCAGCCACGTGCCGGGCTTCTTCTTCAAGTGCGGCAGCGTCTGCCTCGCGGCCGAGCTCTCTTGCGATCTTTGCAAGGTACACCTTCTCTGCATACAGGTAGGCGTTGAGATCGACCGATTCTTGCGACAAGGAGTACCCCACGAGTGTGCCTTGCGAATCTCGGTTTTCGAGCACATCGATGCCATAGTCGCCGTCAAACCGGGGCGCATTGTCCATCCCGCTTTCCCATGCCGCCGCTTCTATGACGGCGTTCCGATCGATGTGGTCGGGATGGACAGTCGCGCCGTACTCCGCCACGCCGTTGCTGTCGTGATCACGAACGGAATACCACCAGCGGTGATATCTCAGGAGGCGCGGGTACATCTCCGACAGAAACGCCGGGTTCATGCTCTCCCTATACACTTCCCATACTCCCCAAGCGGCGAGTGGAGGCTTTGAGTTGCGGTCGTTGTTCTCATCGGCCTTCTGGAAAGCACAGTCTATGACCATGCCGTCATCTTGCGGTCGCGAAGGATCGTCGGGTTCGATCTGGAAATCGAACATCGACCGAACCGATTCTTCGGCCAGCTCCGGATGGAAGTGCGCTACCGCCGCGGCCTGTTTCCATGTGTCCCATGCCCAAAACCCGGAGGCGAAATACGACGCGGAGATGGAGGGCGCTATCCCATCGTGTTTCAGATCGCCGGCGGCGCTGCGCCAGTTGCCGATCAAGGTCATGATGCACTTGACTGCGCTCTTCTGTAGCTCGGGGTCTTCCGGAACGTTGGCAAGCCCGCGCGCCAGCAGTTCATGCCATCGGCTTTGTGCCTCCTCCGCCGCCTTCTCGGGGCTCGCGAACACGGTCGCGGCAACTGCCTGCTCCACTGCCGCCTCTTCTTCAGTGAAGGTAAACGATGATGTGGTGGGCAGTGCCCACTTGCCGCCCGGAGCGAGGTCGATCCGGCATGGGGCTTCGACGGTGTATGTATGGCCGTCTACGCTGGCTTCGACCTCGAATGGGTATCTAATGGCGAAGCGCTCTGCGCCGCTGCTGTAGCCAGGTATGCTCGCAAAGACTACAGCAATTCCGTCGCGCTGGGGCGAAAGCGATACCGCATCCCTGTAAGGCGCCTTGTAATACCTCATCAGTGTGCCTGTCCAGCTCAGGCGGAGTCGCCTTGCACGGTCACTGTGGTTGACGATGGATGTCCGGACCAAGGATGTTCTGTTGGTAACGAAACACAGTTCCATCTGAATGCGAAGGCCGTCCACTGCATATGACTGACGCATTGCGCCGGGGTACCACACGAGCTCTTCGGGTTCGCATTCAGCAAGATCTATCAGCTCGCCCGAGTCGACATCCGTGATCTCGATCGCGTTGAAGGCGCGCCCCATGTACCATGGCCAACGTAGTATGTATAGCGGGCCCACGAATGACCCAAAGGTGCCGGGGTCGGATGGATCGGGGAGTGCGTACCCGTGCCATGCACCGAGGTCGGTGAAGGTGTTGAACGGGTTACGGTTTCCGGGATTCGCTCCGAGCGGCGAAGCAGAGGGGTCGAGGAGATTCGGAAAACGCGAGGGCAGTTGGCTGCCTGCAGCCGAGCAGGGCTGGGCCACGAACACTATAGATGTCGCCAGGATGAAACCGAACAGCATTAGCAGGTTCTTAGCCGAGTGCATTGTAGCCCTCCTATGCGGATAGTCGCTATCTGACGAGTATGTCGGGTCTTTTCACAATGCCGGCGCATGTCGGGATCTCCAGCATCGGCCAGCGGGTCGATGCCGCTGTCACGAGGTCCATTCCATCTGGACGAAGGAGCAGAGTGTCCTCTGACTTCGCCCCTGTCACAGAAGGGTTCCATGCTATCGCCGAGTTGACTTGTATGATACCCCGGTCGACATCGGGTGCTGCGAAGAACTCGCGATCCTGATACCCAATGGGACCGCCCTGATGATGGCGCCGCCATTCATCTGGGTATCCTTCCGCCTCGTATTGGGCCTTGGCTTCAGCCATTACGTCCTGGTATGCGGCGCCTGGCCTTGTGGCGGCTATCATGGCTGCGTGCACGCGCGCCGCAGACAAGTGCGCCGCAGCTATGTCGGCCGGCGGTTTTCCGAAATGAACTGAGCGGGTCAACGCCACGGTCAGCCCTCCGAGGTGAGCGCACACTACTATCATGCAGTATCGGTTGAGCACTCTGTCGGTGGGGATCGGGTGCCGCCGCGTCCTGACCCGGTCGTCGGCGCCAACCAAGAGCACTGTAGGTGTATAGCCCGCCGACATCAGCTCGCATGCAACCTCTCCCGCGACGTCCCGTTCGGTCATCCCCCGACGGATCTGCCAGCGTA
>CAYZHL010000138.1:6460-7119 GCA_964478095.1 uncultured Clostridia bacterium
CGCTCCACCGCGTCAGACGCGCCCCCGCCGATGCTCGGATAGCGCTGTGCTTCCCATGAGGTGAACGGCACTCTCAGCGAAACCAGCAGAGGATGAACGAGCCTTGCCCCCTGAAGGGGGACGTCGGCGCCATATCGACCGTCTGAGCGCACTCCCATTTCAGTCATGATCCCGAGGATTGCAGATTCAGTCTCTTCATACCAGGGATAGGAAACCATATCAAACACGTGGCAGGGCCGGAGATGGGCCAGCACTTCTTCGTCGATTCGCCCAGCTTCCACGTTGGATGTGAGGATGAACTGCCGCTGTAGCGTGATGAGCGCTGACGCCACCCCCGCGTCGGTAGTGGATACACACCGGCTGTTGCCGCCTCCGGTAATCCAGGCGAAGCTGTCGGCCCTTCCGAGCACGAGGGCATCAAGCCCATTGGCGTGCATCAGCTCGCGGGCCATCGTAAGCTTATGTTCAACCTCAAGCACAATTGGCGCAACCTCGGCTTCCATCGCGCGCATGCCGCAGGTCGGGGGCATGCGATCACCTCCAACTACTCAACAACCTTTCCGCCGTCTGATGCCGATACTGCGAACGCCCAAGAATCTGCAAATCCCAGCGCGGACAGGCGCGAGACGAGAGCTTGAACCGCTTCCTGCGCGACAAGG
>CAYZHL010000139.1:0-1290 GCA_964478095.1 uncultured Clostridia bacterium
CCCCGGGGGGTGCGTCAAACGTGCTCGCTCTGCAGATGTACATGTACGCGTTCCGCGAGTTCGACGCCAACTCAGCGGCTGTGGTAGCCACGCTTCTGATGCTGGTGGCTCTGGCCGTATCCATACCGACGTTCAGATCGGTCAGGGGTGAGCAGCAATGAGAGGCACATCCATCTTTGCGCGCAGGAAATCGTCGACCGTCGCTCTGTACGTTGCTGCAGGGCTTGCCGCTCTGATCTGGCTCATTCCCTTCATGGGCGTGTTCATGGCATCGATACGGCCGTTATCTGAGATCAGCCGCGGATGGTGGAAGTTTGAGCAGTTCAACCCGACATTGCGCAACTACGCGGGCGCATGGAATCACCCTGCGGCGCCGCTGGGGAAGGGCATGCTGAACTCATTGCGCGTCGCAGTCCCCGCTACCATTCTGCCTCTTGCCATCGCGTCGATTGCGGCATATGGGTTTGCACGCTTCCGGTTCCGTCTTCGCGACTTGCTCTTCATGTCCGTCGTCGCGCTCATGACTCTGCCGCAGCAGATGATCGCTGTTCCGATATACCGCATTATGCGGGGCCTGGGCGCGGTGGACTCCTTCGCCGGTCTGGTACTGGTCCATGCGGCCTGGGGGTTGCCCTGGATCATGTATTTCATGCGCAACTATTTCACCACAGTACCTATCGAAGTGGAGGAGGCGGCGAAGGTGGACGGCGCTTCCGACCTTCGCGTGTTCCTGCAGATTGTCATGCCCATGTCGCTGCCTGCCGTGGCTTCGGCAGCTGTTCTGCAGTTCATGTGGGTCTGGAGCGACTTCTTCTTGGCCCTGATACTAGTCTACTCGCCCGATAGACTACTCGCCACGCAGCGCGTGCCCCTTCTTCGCGGTGTCTACCACGTCGACTGGGGCGTTCTTTCAGCCGGCAGCATCATCGTCATGGCAGTGCCCATCATGGTGTTCGCGCTCATGCAACGCTACTACATCAGAGGCATGGTGGGCTGGACTTCGAAGTAGCTCATGAGATTTCGGAGGGTTGGAAGATGATTTTCGCACAGGTAGATACTGCCCAGAAGCGGCTGGACGATCATCTGCCGTATGCAGGCGAGGCCGCTGTCGCTGACGTGAGGCGGTTGGCGCAGGCGCTTCTGGGGGCACGGGTACTGCACGTCAGCTCCACGCCGTACGGCGGAGGAGTGGCGGAGCTTCTGCACACCATCGTTCCGCTCATGCGGGACGCGGGGTGCGACAGCGTCAGCTTCGGCGTCGAATCGGGCAATCCGGAGATGCTGAAGCGG
>CAYZHL010000139.1:1300-7100 GCA_964478095.1 uncultured Clostridia bacterium
TCGTAATGGACGGGGCGCCCCGTGAGTTCTTTGAGGTTACCAAGAAGATTCACAACACGCTTCAGGGCATGGAGGATGATCTCACCCCAGGAGAGTGGACGCTCTACGGCGACGTAAACCGAAGGTTAGCTGCGGTTTTTCCTGAAGGCCCATGGGACTTCGTGGTCATACACGACCCCCAACCTCTATTTGCCGGCGCCATGGTGCGCGGCTTGGCTGCAGCAGGCGGAAAGGCCGAGGGCGACAGGTGGTTCTGGCGCTGCCACATTGACCTATCCACACCGCTCGAGTCAACATGGGAGCGCCTGCACCCCTTGGTGAACCAGTACGACGGCGCCATCGTTACCAGTCGCAAGTATGCTAGGGAGGAGGTCGCAATTCCGGTTGCCGAGATAACACCGTCAATCGACCCTACTAGCCCCAAGAATCTGCCGCTCGATCGCGGCAGGGCGAGAGCGGTTCTGTTGGAGTTCGGCGTGGATCCCGATCGAACGCTGCTGGTTCAGGTGTCCAGGTTCGATCCGTGGAAGGACCCGTTTGGAGTGATAGATGCGTACCGAATTGTGAAGGCCCAGTATCCAGATGTCCAGCTTGCTCTGGTGGGGTCAATTGCTCTGGACGATCCAGAGGGCGTGAGGCTGCTCGACGACCTGAAGCAGGCTGCAGGAGGAGACGCCGACGTGCATGTTCTCTCGAATCAGGACGGGGTGCATGCTGCTGAGGTGGCGGCCTTCCAACAAGAGGCGGACGTCGTGATCCAAAAGTCCGTCCGCGAGGGGTTCGGGCTCACGATAACTGAGGGCATGTGGAAAGCACGTCCGGTGGTGGCCGGGCAGGCGACCGGATGTCGACTGCAGATCGAAGATGGGCATAGCGGCTATCTGATAGGATCCACCGAGGAGTGCGCGGCCCGAGCGGTGCAGATTCTCTCCGACCCCGGCCTGGGCCAGGCCTTGGGGCACGAGGCCAGGGAGACCGTAAGGCGCCGGTTCCTCTCCACCACGCATGTCGCTCATTACCTCAGTCTCTTTGGCAAGGCTATGGAGCGCGGACAGGAGGCGTAGGTGAACGCGCGGCCGGGGGACTGGGCCTCCGGCCGCGGTTTGTTGCGTGTCCGGCAGACCACGCCATGTCGCTCCCTGCGCGTCGCTTGACCGATACTTATCTACGTCGACTACCACACCTTGCGGGAAGACAGGTGCTCCTGAACGATGTTGAGCGTTTCGCCGAAACGCTGGAAGTGGACTACTTCCCGTTCCCGCAGGAAGCGCAGCACGTCGGTGACGTCCGGATCGTCCGACAGGTTTATCAGGTGTTCATACGTCGACCGAGCCTTCTCTTCTGCCGCCATGTCCTCGTGCAGGTCAGTGATGGGGTCTCCCTTCGATTGGATGTAGGCTGCGACCCACGGAACGCCGTCGCCATTGACGAAGAAAAGCGATCTATCATGGTCTGCGTAGTAGCCCTCCATTCCGGCCGCCTTGATCTGCTCAAGCGGGGAATTCTTGAGCAGGTTGTAGACTATCGCCGCCACTATCTCCATATGTGCGAGTTCCTCAGTGCCAATGTCGGTGAGTACGCCCTTGGCCTGGGAAGTGGGCATGGAGTACCGCTGCGTAAGGTAGCGCAGCGAGGCGGCCAACTCGCCGTCGGGGCCCCCATACTGGGTAATCACAGCCTTTGCGAGCTTCGGGTTGGGCCCGGACACCTTCACCGGGTACTCAAGCTTCTTTTCATACACCCACACTTTTTGTAGCCTCCTCTCCGCAAATCATCTTCACGCTTGCGTCTCCCACGGCCAAGGCTGCTCAACCCATGCCCACCTCCCGCATGACTGCGACCGCCCGAAATTCGTGAGAGGGCCGTACATCTGCTCGTATGCTGCAACCGTCTGCGCCAGTGCTGCGGCCACTTGGTTGTAGTCGGCAAGGGCGCGAGCGTCGCATGGATGAGTGTCGAGGAACAAGTTGAGGTCCACGGCAGTGAACTCGAGGGCTTGTATTCGCAGCATGAGTTCGTCTCTGTTCATGGCCCGCATCACTTACCCACCTCCCTAGGGCATACCGGGCGCTCCGGCTCGGGAACGTACACCCTCACCAGCTCGGGGAAGATGGTGCCGTGTTTCAGGCCTTCGACCGGGTTGAACCTCTGTGCATATGCAGGCTGCGGGCACACGAATGCCCGGGCCAGTTCCATGCGCCCAGGGCCGATTGCGTGATGATAGTCCATGTGCTTTCCTCCCTTGACGCTGTGTTGATCCGATCTATCATATTCGGGCACGTCCCGCCGGCGGCGGGCAGTCGGCACATTTGTGCCTGCCCGAGGCAGGAATCACGGCCCGGGAGGTGAATAACAAGACTCGTATTATCGAGGCGAAGGAAGGTGGCCGTCATTTTGAGGACGAACAAGGACAAGCTCGTCATGATATCGGTTCAGGGCGCCGTGGCGCCGCACGTAAGGAAGCAGGCGTTTCGCATTGACGCTGAAGGGGCGCCGTTCGCTCTGCCTGGTGTGGGCGGCATAACCTACAACGTGCGCGTGGGGGACCCAGCGTTTGGCTGGGCAGGCGACCACATTGAGCCGGGAGTGTCGACGGCGGCGAAGTTCGAAAAGCGCGCCGACGAACTGAATCGGGCCTATAACATCCTATCATGCATAGGAAATGAGGCCCGCGTAGTGAGCGGGGATGCAAAGGGCGCCCGCGGCGTGGTGACTGGGCATCACGGCGGGATTGAACATGTTCTTGTGGATTTCGACGATGAGACTCTTGATAAGCTGTGCATCGAAGACAAGATACTCATCCGGTCGTACGGTCAGGGTCTACGGCTGCTGGACTACCATGACGTGAGACTGTTCAACCTGGATCCGGCCCTCCTGGAACTGATGGATCCTGAAGAGACCAACGGTAAGCTACGCGTTCGGGTGGCGGCGGTAGTCCCGGCGGTGCTGATGGGATCGGGAATAGGTTCGTCGGACGTGGCCTCGGGGGACTACGATATCACTACTACCGACCGAGCGGAGATAGAGCGCCTCGGCCTTGACAAACTGCGGTTCGGCGACATCGTGGCTCTGGCCGACTGCGACAACCTCTACGGAAGAAGCTACAGGCGTGGAGCCATGAGCATCGGCGTCGTTGTTCACTCTGACTGCCTTCTGGCAGGCCACGGCCCCGGTGTAGCCACGATCATGACATGCGCGTCGCCCATCATAGAGCCCGTGTTGGACGATACTGCCAACATCGGGAGATACCTCGGCGTAGGGCGCTATCGCTAGCAAGACTGCTGGACGAGCGGCGGCAGGCGTGTCGCACCGCCGCTCGCTGCACGTTTGGGGGGATGACAGTGGGCGAGCGTATCGACATGGATATGCGGAGCCTTCCCAAAGTCGAACTCCACAGGCATCTGGAGGGCGCCGTCAGGCCCGCGACTATCCTGGACCTGTTCCGGAAGAACCGTCGGGAATACCTGGACACTCCGCTCTGTGAAATCCTGCCTCGTATTCAGATAACGGGGTTTGAGAGGTCTCTTGCGGATTTTCTGGCCAGGTTCGAGTTCTTCATGCCATGCATACACACGGCGTCCGACATATCGCGGATCACTGCGGAAGCCATAGAGGACTGCGCCAACGACGGAATTGTCTATGCAGAGCTCAGGTTCTCGCCGGCTTTTATCAGGAGGTTGACGGGCCTTTCGTATTCGGAGGCCGTGGAAGCTGTGCTGGAGGGAGCGCGGGGGGCCGGGCCAGCTATCCCCGTAAACTTCATTCTCATCGTTCCGCAGCCGGAGGGAGAGCGCGTGGCCTGGGATACGGTGAGGCTGGCTGCTGACTACTTATCGAATGGAGTGACCGGAGTGGAGGAATATGCACGCGCAGTGGCCTGGGCTCGCGCGAATGGGCTGGGGGTGACCGTTCATGCCGGCGAGGCCCAGGGTCCGTCTTCCGTGAGAGTAGCTGTGGAGCAACTGGGGGCCACCAGGATAGGCCATGGCGTGCGCTCCATAGAGGATGATCGTGTCGTGGAGATGCTTGTGGATAGAGGCACGTTGCTCGAAGTCTGCCCCACCAGTAACGTCCACACCCAGGTGACGCCCTCGATACGGGAACACCCCCTGCCCAGGCTGACTGAGTGCGGCGTGACAGTCTGCCTGAGCACTGATGATCCCGGCATATCGAACATAACGCTTACAGGCGAATACGAACTGGTGCAGGAGACTTTCGGGCTATCCCGCGCGGATCTCGCCCTCATGAACGTTCGCGCCGCTAGATACGCCTTTGCCGGCAGTGAACAGCGGGCAGCGCTCATGGAATGCCTGGGGGATTCGGCCAGTTGAGCCTGTGGGCGGCGAGGCGCAGTGCGTGTGAGCACCGACACAATATCCGGGTTAACGCCGAACACGGAGCATGGCAGAGCCTCGCGGCTAACCTGTACAGTCCATTCCTGGGAGTCCTGGCGATCAAGCTGGGCGCAAGCAACTTG
This sequence comes from uncultured Clostridia bacterium, assembly GCA_964478095.1. Taxonomy (GTDB): domain Bacteria; phylum Bacillota; class DTU025; order DTU025; family DTU025; genus UBA5389. Next base: position 5,778 of record CAYZHL010000139.1, read on the forward strand.
CAGGTAGCGCTCATATCAGCGTTGCCGGCGGCAGTATCGTGTGTCGCCAGTATCCTGGGCGCGCAAGTACTGCGCCCGTTCGACCGAAAGAAAGGAGCGGCCTGCGCGTTTGCCTTTGCCAACAGGCTGTTTCTGTTGGGCATCGCAGCGCTCCCGCTGTTCTCGGAAGACTCGCGCGCGAGCGCTCTTGTGCTCCTGATTGCACTGATGAACGTGCCCGGCGCCATCGGCAACATCGCATGGCAGGCTCTGATGGCCGACGCGATACCGTCTGAACTGCGCGGAGACGCGTTTGCAGTGCGCAGCAGGATAGTGACGGCTGTAGGCTTTGTTCCTACCCTTGTGGGCGGGTATTTGCTGGACGCTCTGTCTTTTCCCATTGGGTACCAGGTCGTGTTCGTGCTCGCGTTTGCGGCTTCGGCAATGGAAGTTCGGGCGCTTTCGAAGACACATGAGCCCTGTCGCGATGTAGAGCACGTTGCGAATCCTTCGGACTCGACCCGTCGAGAGACTCTCAGCCGTCGGGCTCTGATTGGACAGGTAGCGAGAGCTGGTTTCACGCCCAGAGCGATGCTTTTCTACTTGGGATGGATGATGGCGCAACCGCTGTTCACCATCTACTACGTGAGAGTTCTTGAGTGCGGCAATCTCTGGGTAGCCGTCTTCTCAATTGTCAGCAGTATGTCGCAGTACTTGTCGTTTCCCATGTGGAGCCGGTATGCAGCCAGAAAGGGGAATGTAGGCGCTCTGGCGGCTGCCGCGGCAGGCATGGCCCTTACGCCCGTCATGGTTGCCGTATCGCCCTGGCCGTGGATGGTTGCGGTCTTCAGTGTGTCAATGGGATTCTTCACTTCAGGAACGACGTTGCTCATGCTGAACACTCTGTTGGAAGTGTCGCCTGCCGAGAACAGGACGGAATTCATTGCGTACCACAATGCCGCCGTAAACCTGACGTCTTTCATAGGCCCCTTGATTGGCAGGGCATTGGTGGATTTACTCAATATACGCTGGGCGCTGGTCATGGCCGGTGCGTTCCGAGCAGCGGGAAGCCTTGCATTTGCGGCTCTCTCGCGCCGATCGGAGCGCGAGGCGGTTCACGTGACCGGCCCGCGAGGAGGAGAAGCGTGTTGAGGCAGAGGCCTGGTTCCATGTCGACGCTGTTTTCGCTGGCATGCCTGCTCACAGCCGCGTTAGTTGCCGGCGTAGTAGTGTCCGGTCTCAGGGCAGACGCCGGATCCGCGGAGGCGGCGTCGCTGCCGTACCTTTCTGAAGCGCTCAACCAGGAGGCAAAGATATCCGTGGCAGAGCTGGCCGCCATACGCG
>CAYZHL010000140.1:0-1848 GCA_964478095.1 uncultured Clostridia bacterium
TTCCTCAGATAGAAATCGAGCGACCGGGCCGTGCCGTTGATGAAAATCCGCCAGATGAACCTGCCGGCAGCTATGGCGCCGGCTATGCCCATGATGACGAGAACGACATTGCGTAGGCCATCGCTGGTGAGAGTTCCCGCGCGGAGGTTGTCGGTGAGTTTGCCAAGGAGACGTGGGACGACCAGTTGTAGTGCATCAACGAACACGAGGGAGACGACGCCTGCAACATAGCTCCACTTGTTCTTGGAGAGGAATTCGCTTATGTGTTCGAAACGTCTCAACGACCATTCCTCGATTCTGCGGCTATTGCACGCGCCAGTAGTTATTATAGCTTACAATTCAGTCAGATGAAAGGCACAACCCCCAGCATTCGCCAGCATTTGGGCGCTCCGGGCGCATGATGCTGGTAAACAGAAAGCAGACGCGTGCCGATAATGTGATGGAAAGGAAAACGGCGCAAGTATGAGGGAGGGAGCATTGGTGACTGGCGGGGGAAAGCGGAAACAGAGAGCCAGCATACGGTGGAAGATAACCGGCGCCATCGTTCTAGTCGTGCTCCTGATGGGTGCGGCTTCGTTACTGCTCTACCGTGAGGTGTCGGCCCTGAGCCGCGCTACCAGTCGACTCGCGTCTGACGAGTATCACTACCTGGAGCTGGCGGAGGAGGTACGATACTTCGACCTCAAGGTGTCGGATGCGATGAAGGCGGTACTGCTGCAGCCGGATGACCCGAGCCGTGCCGAAGAACTCAAGCTCGCGGGCGAGGCGTTCGCCAGCGCAGTGGCGGGGGCGGCATCATTGGCAACGAGCGATGAGGACATCCAGCTGTTCGAGAAGATGAGGTCGTACTCGGAGGATTTTGAATCGTATCAGTCGGAATTGCTGGAAATGGCGCGTGACTGGGGCGCGGATGTTGCGATGACGATATATGAATCGGAGTATGCGCCAATGCGGCTATGGTGTGCCGACGCTCTGTCGAGGTTTGCCCAGCGGCGGCGGGAGGCCATGGTGAGCGGGTTTCAGGACGCGATAGATCGATCGCTGGTTTCGCAGAAGATGTCGCTTGCAGCCGTGGGCGCCGGCCTGGTGGCCTCGCTCATACTGGGGTGGCGGATTTCCGGGCGGATAGCCAGCCCGATACGGCGGATTATGGAAGCAGCCGATACGGTGGCAAAAGGCGACCTCAGGGTGGAAGTGCCTGATGCGGGCACTGGCGATGAGGTTGAGCGGCTTACGGAATCGGTGCGCGAGATGATGATTGGTCTGCGCCGGTTGATCCGGGGAGTGCTGGAGATGGCCGAGGAGGTGGCCGGCGCCAGCGCGGAGCTGTCGGCTTCGGCCGAGGAGTCGTCGCTGGCTGTGGACCAGATAACCGGCACGGTGCAAGAGCTTGCGGCAGCGGGCCAGCGACAAGGGGCTGACGCTGTGAGCGTGGCCGGGTCTGCGAAGCGACTAGAGGCTGCCATTGCCGATGTGGCACAGGGAGCGGAGCGTCAGGCTGCGAGCGCACGGGAGTCCGCGCGTTCAGTTGATCAGGCCAGTGTGTCCTTGAGCGAGTCCAGGGGAGTTCTAGAGGCTGTGATGGACTCCGTTACGCACAATTCCGAACTGGCCCGTCGCGGTTCCGAGTCGGTCGACGCCGTGTCGGCCCGTATTGACGAAATCGTGTCGGCCACGCGAGATGTCGAAGGACGGATTCGGGAGCTCGAAGGACACTCCCATGAGATCGGCAGGATTCTCGAGGTCATCAGGGACATCGCAGACCAGACTAACTTGCTCGCTCTGAATGCAGCTATAGAGGCGGCGCGCGCCGGTGAACACGGACGCGGATTCGCCGTTGTGGCGGAT
>CAYZHL010000140.1:1945-7053 GCA_964478095.1 uncultured Clostridia bacterium
CGTGGAGTCGACCGGCAGCGCGGTTCGAGCCATGGCAGGGGGCGCGCGGGCAGTGGGGGCAGGCAGAGAGGTATCGTCACAGGCGTCGGCGGCGCTTAAGGAGATAGCGCGCAGCTCGTCACAGCTCGGCAAGCTCGTAGAGAAGCTGATTGAGGCACTCGGCACAGTTGAGGGCGCCACGTCAGCGGTGAAACAGCACATGTCGGGGATCATGGACATAGCCGAGGCGAACACGAGTGCCGCGCGAAGCATGCGGGCAGACGCCGGCCAGGTTCGGCAGGACGTGAGCGGAGTCGCCTCTCTGGCCGAGGAGAACGCTGCCTCGATCCAGGAGGTGTCGGCATCTGCCGAGCAGGTAGCCGCCTCGCTCAAGGGGATGGCCGACTCAACCGGGATACTGACGGACATGGCCCAGAAGCTGCGCCTGGAGGTGGGGAGGTTCAAGGTATCGTAGGCTCCGCGGGAGAACCCGGTGCGACCGGGCCTGGCAGCAGGAAAGGCGCAGCGACCAGCCCAGGGCCGATAGGAAAAACTAGGTGTCGATTTTATGAACACGTTTTCGACGATACGTCGATAGGGGATTCGCGACACATCCGGGAAAACCCGTCTGGAATATGAACACATCACAAAAGCCCAGGCAGATGGGACGTTCGCGGCAAACGTGCAGCGTGCGGCACATATGCTTTGTCCACCGTCGAGCCCGAAGCAATCATTCGCACATTGGTTGGGTATAGACGTTGGCTGCTCAGCGAAGCCAAGATACCCATCGAGGATTACTCAGTCGACTGACAGTGTGCGAAAGATATCGGCAAGTTGCTGTTTGCCTGGGCGTCCTGAGGCAACGTCGATCATTGCGGCATAGAGCGTTCCGTCCGGGTCGCGCGTCTCTATCACGTTCAGCTCCAGAAAGACTAGACCGCAAGTTAAGGCGGTTCGCTTGTTGCCGTCGACAAACGGACGGTTGTTGCAGATATGGAATGCGTAGGCCGCTGCCGCCTCGAAGATGTCTCTATGGAGGAACTCTCCTCCGAACGAGGCCTGAGGCATTGCCAGGGCCGACAGAAGAAGGTCGGTGTCTCGAATGCCCGGATGGCCACCGTATCGGCTCACCAGGTCCATGTGGACATCGATCGCCTCATCCAGAGTCAAGAAGACTGCGCTGTCCACGCCTAGCCACCTCGCAAGGCTCGGAAGACTGCACCCTACTCCGCAAGCTTCCTGAGTGTGGATTCATGTTCTGCGTTTACCTTGGCGAGCGCTGACCTGAACAGTCCATCGCGCCTCGCGTCGCACACAGGCGAGATGATCAGGTTCTTGCCGTCGGTGACGATCTTCAGGGGGGTGCTCATCGTGATGTCGAGCAGCTCCAGTATTGGTTTGTCGATAATCAGCGCCGCGCTGTTTCCATGGGCGGTGAGGGTCTTGATCATGACCATCCCTCCGGTCAACACATTGTAACCACAATATAGCACCAAGAACAGACTGAGTCAAACGGACCTACTGGCACGGATTGCAGCCGGGCGACAGTGCAAGCTGGCCAAGGGCAAGGGCGTAGGCTGAAGCCATAAGGCCATGATCCTCATAGTGAGCTCGGCAGTAGGCCAGGCAGGAGCGTGCCGCGCTCAGAATCTCGGAGGCTTCGCCTGGTGCATTGGGTGGGCTGGGCGGGCTGCAGACACCGGGGGCGGTGCACACGCCTTGCGAACGGGGGCCAGCGGCGCCATCATCGCCGGGGCTCAGTGCACGGACTAGCCGGTGAAACCAGATGGCAGCGTAAGAGTTTTCCTGGTAGTCGCGGGCAGGCTCTCTGAAAGCGGGCGGGTCATCTGGGTCTGGAATCCGAGAAACCAACCCCATCGCTCCTCGAATGTGCCGCGCTGCGGTGTGGCTTGCGATCAGCGACTGGGCCAGTGTAGACGAAAGATCAAGCCAGCTCCGGTCGCCCGTTGCCTCGAATGCGGCCAGGCAGGCAACGCCCACCGAAATTGTGTCGTGGGCCAGCCCAAACAGCTGAGGTCTGTCGTCGTACAGGTGGGCCAGGCCTCGCTCTGCGTCGAGGCACTTGTGGATGATAGCACGTAGGATCTGGACTCCGCGCGAGGTCCATTCGGGTTCGTTGAACACGCGCCCGGCGGCGATCATGGCTGTCGACGCGCGCCCGTTCCAATCGACGTATGCACGCGTGTCGACTCGCGGCGGCGTGCGGCGGGCTCGCTCCTCGGCGGTGGGCAGTGCGTAGTACTCCTTGTCTGCGTCCTGCGAGCCCGACCACGCCGGGATGTTCGGCTGAAACAGCACGGAGTTAATGTAGCGAACGGTGCTATGAGCGGCGGCTTTGAGTTCTGGATTCTGTACGGCTTGATACGCGTTTGCCAGGGTGTGGACAAGCAATGCGTTATCCAGCAGCATCTTCTCGAAATGAGGCACGCTCCAATCGCGGACAGTGGAATACCGGAAAAGACCGCCTTCCACCCTGTCGTAGGTTCCGCCCGAGGTCATGGCGTGGAGCGTGTTCGCGAACACTTGCCTGTACGAGCCGTCGCCGCTGACGCGGTATGCGAAAATGGCCAGGTTGATCGCGTCGAACATGGGGAACTTGGGGGCGTCTCCAAACCCGCCGTACACCGTATCGTACGAGGCCATCACATCGCCTAACACATCATGGTAGGGGTCTAGGTCGGGTTGGCGATCGGCAATGACGACAGCGTCATGTTGGCCGCTGTAGCCGAGATCGAGGTCGTGTTCGCGATCTTGGCTAGTTGCTTCGTCGCTGTCCATGCGGGTATTCATCAATGCCGGATAAGCCCGCGATACGCGGTTCAGCCACTCCAGCATCCTGTCGGGAGGCACGTACGTCGCGCCGGCCAGCGCATGTCCGTCATGATCGAGAATGGCCACCGTAGGCCACCCGCCCATATTGTAGCGGGCGTTTACATCCGGGCGCATGTCAGTGTCGACGCGCACGGGAACATATGCTTCGTTGACCAGCGCGGCCACATCACGGTCTGAGAAGGTAGTTCGATCCATGACATGACACCAGTGGCACCATGACGCGGATATCGACAGCAGCACCGGCTTCGCCGCGGTTCGTGCATCATCGAACGGTTCGCTACCCCAACCTCGCCACGCTATCTGCTGCCCACCATGAACGCCGCCGATATCCTGAACGCCCACGTTCATTCACGCCTCCTTTTCAGTGTTCGACGCCGAACTGCCTTTTGAGCGTCTGGCGCCTTTGTGAGTATGCCCCAAGACGGGCCAAGGAAAGCGAGATGCGAGGCCAGTGGCCTCGCCTCCGAAGTGCACCCATGCCCCGGCGCGAACACGCTCAGCTGACATAGGTTGGATATGACTGCTCCGCGGTAGGTCACTGTCGCCTCAAACGTCGCCGGCAGCTCGCCCAGGTCCACGTCGACATAGGTGTTCTGGCCTGCCCGGACTGTGGCCGCCTTCAACCCGCGGATGTCGACGCGGTCGCTCACGTCCTACCCGGACGCGCGGGCGGTTACACGCACCCTGCCGTCCAGCGGTCCGAAGTCCAGCCTTACTGTGCTCGTCTGGCCAGGTTTGGCCGCGATCCCTGCGGCCTGGGCGAACCTTCTCGACTTCCTGCCGCTTTAGGGCGAACCCCACCACATACGGTTTCATGATGAACCCGTCCGCCTGCAACCGGGCATACACTGCGCACGGATCGCCGCCGAAGCTCTCCTCGTCGTCGGTGATCAGCACGACTATGTTGCGGGCGTTCTTGTCCGGGAAGTCCTTGGCCGCCTGCTCGAAGGAGAGGACGATGGGCGTCATGCCCCTGACCTCGGTTCAAGATCGGCCGGTCAGCCTTGGGTCAAGGCCGCCGTCACGGCGATTGCGGTTACTGCGGTTGCCCGGCGTTGCCTGGGTCAGGAGCGTCTGTCGATTTGAGCGGCGCATCAATCCGGCACAGGAGAGCGAAGTGATCCCGGTAGGCTGAGTCGACTACCCGGTATGCCGGCCTGTAGTGGTCGCGGTAGACGGCGCTATGGCTGAGGGGTGGATAGCCTTGCGCCCGATAGGCCGACAGGAAAGCCTCCAGGTCAGCCGCCGAATGCGGCAGCTGACCCGTCTGGCAGCAGGCGCGCAGCACCTGCAGTTTCTGTTCGAAACCGGCGAGCTCTCCGCGTCTTGACCGGGCTGTATTGACGAAGAACTCGTTGATTGTAGTCAGCTGAACGCCGGTGCCCACTATGGCCGCCAACTGCAGCCGACAGAGGCCGTTGCCTATGCTGACGAAAACGTCACTCGGCTCTTCATCGCACCGATAGTCCGCGAGCGCCTGGCATTCCTCGCGCAGGCGCTCAAGACTGCTCTTGGGATCGGCGATCATGTGCCCGCCGGCAAACTCGTTTTGGAAGACCAGCTTCACCAGATCTTGAATCTGTAGCATGGGATAGCGCTGCTGATGCGACAACAGCACCTCGCGCAGTTCAGAGCTATCAGACATCGTCAATCAGCCTGGCTCTGTCCAAGGCGATGATCACTACCGGGATGACAACAAGCTGCAAGATGATACCAGGCAGCGCATTCACAAAAGCGCCCGCCATGAAGGCCTTCCACGTAAACCCGCGACCGGCGAAGCCCAGAATCAGCAGGCTAGCTACGCCCCACACAACTCTGCCCAGCAACATGGAGAGGATCAGCGTGAGATACACAGACGCGATCGTCTTGGGGAACAGGCGACGGAACCAGCCGGCGGCGAAACCGTACGCCGCCAGCTCAAAGGACATGACCACTGCAGTGGGAAAGAGGGGCGGCATGCCGAAGATGAGACTTCGAAGGACAGGCGTGATCAGGCCGACGACCAACCCCGTCGGCCATCCGCACACAAAACCGCAGATCAAGACGGGTAGGTGCATTGGCAACAGCCTCGACCCCACGCTGGGAATCTGTCCAGTGAGAAACGGCATGAGTAGGCCCAGGGCCAGAAACAACGCAGCCAATACCAGTCTCTTGGTTGCAGATCCGGTCAATTCTCTTACCTCCAAACGCAAAAATGCCATGACGATACCGCCCTCGTACAGAGGACAAGTACCTTCATGGTACCGTCGTGCGCAATCATACATTGCGTGTCGCCG
>CAYZHL010000141.1:0-7008 GCA_964478095.1 uncultured Clostridia bacterium
TAGATCTGCTCCAGCAGGATAACCCGCATGAGCTGGTGAGGAAAGGTCATCCGCGAAAAGCGGATCCGGTCGTCGGCGCGGGCCAGCACCTCGGGCGCATAGCCTGTTGGCCCGCCGATCAGGAACGTGATGTCGCTTCGCCCCGATGTAGCGAGCCCGGCGATAAGCGCGGATAGCTCTTCTGATGTGAGTTCTCTGCCGGCCAGATCCGACGCGATCACGTACGACCCCGGCCGCACCAGGCCGAGCAGGCGCCGCCCTTCGATCGCCCTGAGCTGGGCCCGCCTGGCTTCGCTGTCACGGTCACTGAACGGCTCCTCCGAAGCTGTGCGCACGCTCAGCGTGCAATAGCGCGAGAGCCGCCGAGAGTAGTCGTCTATCGCCTGCTCGAGGTAACGCTCCTTGATTTTGCCTATGGCCACAACGTCAATCTTCATGTCATCATCTCACCGCGGGCGCGCCCTGGCGTCGGCCCATTAACGGCCCGTCGGAGCTTCAGTCAGCACTACCCGGGCGGTTCGCTCCCGCCGACTAGTGCCTATGACCGTGAACTCCAGCGTATCGCCGATGGCGGCTCTGTAGATCGCCTTCTGCAGATCGACCACGGACGCTATGTCCTGGTCGCCGACAGCGGTGATGATATCGCCGGGGCCCAGACCTGCGCGGTCTGCCGGGCCTCCGCGCACGACGGACGAGACGTAGAGACCCTGGTCAACCGGGAGTCTATTCCGGGCGGCCAAGGTGCGGTTGATCTCAGTCACTCTGGATATGCCCACGTACGGACGGCGAACCTTGCCGTACTGGATTATCTCGTTGGCCACGGCTCGTGCGGAGTTGATGGGAATCGCCAGCCCAATGCCTTGAGCCTGAGCCACGATAGCGGTGTTGATGCCTATGACCGTGCCGGTCGATGTGACCAGAGCCCCTCCCGAATTGCCCGGGTTGATGGGCGCATCCGTCTGGATCAGCCCCTCAAGCGCCTGGCCGGAGGAAGCGTCGATCGTGACCGACCGGTTGAGGGCGCTGATGACGCCGGCCGTGACTGTGTGGTCGAAGCCGTACGGGTTGCCTATGGCAATCGCAGGTTCGCCTATGACCAGGTTGTCGGAGTTTCCGAGCTCTGCCGCGGGAAGATCAGAGCCTTCCACCTTGATGACCGCGAGGTCGGTGTAGGGATCCGTGCCCACGATGGAGCCCGGCAGCTGCCTGCCGTCTACCAAGACCACAGTGATCTCGGTCACCCCTTCGACCACGTGGTTGTTGGTGAGAATGTACCCCGACTTGTCGATGATCACTCCCGACCCAAGGCCTTCGCGCTCCTGCACAACGGGCACAAAGAAGAGATCGTAGACTAGCGCTTCCTGTTTGGTGGCTATCTTGACGACGGACGAGCCCACCTTCTTAGCGGCATAGGCTGCAGAGAAGGTAGTATCGGACAACTCCGGGCTCGGGACCTGCGCCCCTTCTTCCGCGGGACCCGGGATCACCGGCGCAGGCTGCGCCTCACGGCTCGCCGGGTAGTAGTTGACGATCACAATCCCCACTAGCAGTCCGCCTATGACCGCGCCTGCCAGCGCAGCCAGGAAGAGTGCCAGGCCGGCCAGGCCGCCTTTTCGGTATCCCCCGTAGTAGTAGCTCATGTTACGGTACCTCCGGTCTTTCCCGAATACGTCTAGATTCGCCGGCGCAACCTGCGATACCTGCGAGCCCGAGCCCCGGACGGGCGCTAATACTCGATTCCGTGACGTGCCGCAATCCCGTGCTCGAAGGGATGCTTGACCATCCGCATCTCGGTGACCAGATCAGCCATGTCCAATATGGCAGAAGGCATGTTTCGGCCCGTAAGCACCAGCTCCACTCCGGGCGGACGTCGCGCGATCAGGTCGGCTACATCCTCCGCATCGAGAAGCTCGTAGCGAAGAGCGTTGGATATCTCGTCTAGTATCACCAGATCGGCCTGGGCCTCGTCCAAAGTACGCACGGCCAAATCATACGCCTGCCTGGCATAACGTATATCGCGCGGTTCAGGGTTCCCGAGCGTGACAAAACACTGCCCACACCCGTCGCACACCGCCTCGCCCGAGCGCATCTTGTCGGCGTACTTGCAGTCACGGCCGAACTGGAAGATCTCGAAATCCGGGGCCAGTCGCTTCACTGCCTGAACCTCCCCGGTGTAGCTAGTGCCTTTCATGAACTGTATCATCCTGACCTTGTAGCCGTGGCCCACCGCGCGTAGCCCCAGCCCGAGCGCTGCCGTGGTCTTGCCCTTGCCGTGGCCGGTGTACACCTGAACCAGCCCATGCGCATAGCGCCCGCGGCATCGTCGCGCACTCACAGAGCTGTCGGGCTCAGACCGTAGCTCGCCCTCACCCGATATCGTCGACGCCACTCGATACACCCCCTTCACGATCCGCATCAGGCTTGCCATGCCTGCCGCGCTCGCCGCGCTCTCCGTACACGTAGCGCCCGCCCTGCCGCGGGCTTCCGGAAATCACAAACACCGCCGGCCGGTCCAGCTCGGGGCGGCGCCCCACTATCGCCCGAACGCCGTACACCTCCAGCAAATGCTCTTCGGTCAGCACCTCGCCCGGCGCGCCGCAGGCAGCCACCTGCCCCGAACTGAGCATGGTGATGCGGTCACAGTATCTGCCGGCTAGGTTCAGGTCGTGCAGCACTGCGATGGTCGTTATTCCCGACTCATGGGCAAGCGCCTGCACAAGTTCCATTATCTCAACCTGGAAGTTCACGTCCAGGTGGGCAGTGGGCTCATCCAGCAGCAGCACCCGCGGTTCCTGCGCCAAAGCCCGCGCGATCAACACCCTCTGTCGCTCGCCCGACGAAAGCGCGGTGATCCGGCGCTCGGCAAGATGGGCCACACCGGTTCGCTCCATGGCTTCGCGTGCCTTGGCAACGTCCAGAGAAGTCTCCGAGGTAAGAAAACGCAAGTGCGGGGAGCGCCCCATCATCACAGTCTCTTCCACAGAGAAAGAGAATACCACAGCCTCCGAGGCCCCTACCGCAGCCACACGCTGCGCAGCCTGCCGCGGTGAGAGACTGCTGATGTCCTGCCCGTCCAAGAGCACGCAACCCGAAGAGGGCCTTGCCGCTCCGCCTATGACCCGCAGCAATGTAGACTTGCCCGACCCGTTTGGACCGATCACGCCATGCAGCGTGCCGGGCTCCGCCGTCAGACTCACCCCGTGCAGCACTTCCGGTCCGGACGCTCCGTACCCGAATCTCACATCGCGCACTTCGACACGCACGGCCGCATCACCCCTTCTTTCTCAGCCTGAGCAGATAGAAGAAGAACGGCGCGCCGGCCATGGCGGTGATCACGCCCACCGGCACTTCCCGAGGAGGTATGATCACCCGCGTCAGTGTATCCGCTGCCACCATGAACACCGCGCCGCCCAGGGCAGACACTGGTATGAGGCTTCGGTGATCCGGGCCGATCATCATGCGGGCGATGTGCGGCACCACTAGCCCCACAAACCCGATCAACCCCGACGACGATACCGCAGCGGCCGTGATCAGTGACCCAAGCAAGATGACCACCTTCTTGAACCTCTCCACGTCCAGCCCCATATATCGCGCGGATTCTTCGCCGCAGGCCGCCAAATTGAAGTCGCGACCCAGCGCCGTGAGGGCGGCCGTGCCGACCAGTACGTACGGGGCTGTCATGCGCACATGCGCCCAGCTCTTTGCCGACAGGCTCCCCATGAGCCACATGACCACCTTGGGCAGGTCTTCACCCGCCGTAACCATGAGGAATGATACCACCGCCCACACAAACGATCCCACAACCACACCGGCCAGGAGGAAAGTGTCGGTGGGCATGTGCCCGTCCACAGTAGACAAGGCGTAGACGAAGATAACTGTGATGACCGCACCGATGAACGCGAATACGGGTATATAGGAAGACGGTGATGAGAGTGAAAGGGCGGCAAGCCCCGCGCGCCCGGCCGACAGAATGCCGATAGACGCGCCCAGCGCCGCCCCTGATGACGCTCCTATGATGTACGGATCGGCCAACGGGTTCCTAAATAGCCCCTGAAACGACGCCCCCGTGGCCGCGAGGCCCGCCCCGACCAAAAGCCCCAGCACAATCCGGGGAAGGCGGACTTCCAGCACGATGATCTCCGCGCTTTCGAGCATGGATGGGTCCACAAAATCCGGCGACGGCCCCAGTAGCCGCGCCGTCAGAACCTCCAGCGACTGCGCCAGAGCCCTACCCACTAGAGGAACACGCGAAACGACTATGCGCAGAGCCAGCGAGGTAGGAATGCCGGCCGTTCCGGCCGACGCGGCCCAGGCCACCACGGCCAGCATTGCGACCACAAGGAGTATTATGCGGGTCCTGTGCGCGCGAGATCGAGGCATGGCGTTTCACCGTTCCTCTTTGGCGTTTGTTGCCTGGTCCACCCAGTCTACTCGCTACTACTCGCTACTGCCCACTGACGAACAGACGGGCCAGAGCCTCAAGCCCGTCTACCAACCTCGGCCCGGGTCTCACCATCAAGTCGGGATGGATCTCGAAAACACGTCCCTCTGCGACAGCGGGCACTTTTCGCCATTCATGCCTGGCCATGACTTCAGCCCGGTTAAAGCAGGTGAGGACGATAATATCGGTATGCGCGGAGATCACCGTCTCCGGGCTTATCTGAGGCCATCCCTCGATGTGGCCGACTATGTTACGCCCGCCTGCCCGCCTTACAAGATCGTCAACGAAAGTGCCTGCTCCGGCAGTCATCAGCGGGTCGTTCCATATCTCCACAAACACTCGCGGTCGACTGTCGGCAGGAATAGTCGCCGTCTTCGACTCTACCGCCGCGACGCGGCCCCGAAGGCCGTCTACCATTCTTCGGGCAACATCCCCGGCCCCGCTGGCGTCGCCGATGACCCCGATGGCGTGGAACACCTCTTCAAGCGTGCGCGGGTTGACTGCAACCACCCTCAGCTTGAGCTCGCGCAGTTTCTGGATAACAGGCATCTGCAAGTCGGCCACCGCCACGACCAGATCAGGCCGTTTGGCCACGACCGCCTCGATGTTGATGTTGTAATCGCCGACCTTGTCGACCTTCTTGGCGGTTTCGGGGTAGTCGCACGCAGAGGTCACCCCGACGACCTTGTCGCCAAGCCCCAGAGCAAACAGGATCTCGGTGTTGCTGGGCGCAAGAGACACGATCCTTACAGGTTCGCGCGGAATCTCGACGGCGGCGCCTGTGCCGTCCACAATCGAAACCGGGTACCCGCCTGCTGCACTGGTCGGCGCCGCGCCCGCCGCGCGAACTGAGCCCGCTGCTGCAGCCAAAAGCGCAACGAACAGGATCGCCGCAGCCGACCTGCGCAGCCATGACGAGGCGGGCGATCTGCTCATCCCGAGCAGCCGAAGCCAACTGTGCATAGGACTCCTGGACATCTTCAGTAACACTCCTTCTCCGGCGCGTCCCGCCCGGCTCCCGGCGCAGGCGGCCGCGCACATAAAAACACCCTGCTCACCGGCGAGTGAACAGGGGAGAAGTCGGTACGGACCGCGCCCGGGGCCCGGGCAACGCCGCACCTTCCGCATCCCCCTTATCCTCGAAGGTGGAGTCGGCAAGCCGAGTGGGCAGGTTTCCTGACTTCCGGGTCGTCGCCTGCGCGCGTCTTCCCCCTGCCGCACGTGGCAAGAGTGACATGGAGTGCGCCTCGGCTCACCGGATACAGTGGCGGGACCGCGGGCTTGGCCCGGCGCTGCGCGACATCGCCGCGTTCGGCGCTCCTCCTGCTCGGAGTCGCGCCCGACTCGCTCATGCGCCCGGCTGCCACTTCCCTTTCACCCGCTTGCGCGGGCACCCACCGGCATTCCGTTATTCAGGTGTTACTAGCTATATCCTAGCACAACCCCCGATTCTCGCCAAGACAGGACGGCGATCACCACGAGGTCCCGTCAGAATCGCGCGACGCGGGCGCTCAGGCCTGCCTGAAGCGTCTCACGTATGGAGCGCTCGTCGGCAACCATACATATGCACCGCACGCTGCCAGTATGCCACGAACTATGCGTCTAGCTGGTCTTTAGGCATATGTCGATATTATCGACGGGTTTTCCCGGACGTGTCGCGAATCCGGACGATTGGTGATGCATATCGCGACGTATATCCGCATAAAGGCGTACGATAGGATAATCTGCCAAGCGCAGCGGCATGCGGTGGGACTAGCTGGTCGGTACATGGGTGTTTGTGCTAGTATATGCCATCTAACGTTCACTAAGATGTCGATATATGCCAAACCCGCTCCGGCTCAGATGTTCTATGCGTCTATACGTTCCGTTATGCACCAGCCATTGTCCGTTTTGTGAACACGTCGCTGAAAACACGTCCATGAAATCGACACCTAGATTTTGCCATACGCCCTGTGGTTCGCCGCTATGCCGTCCCTGCTGCCACGCTTCGCTTCGTCCATTATCCAAATCTGGTCAGCGACCTACAGCCTCAGAGGAGTCGACCCACTGATCGCGAATAGTAGCCCGACACCAAAGCTGTGGAGAATGCGTTGGCAAAGTAGAGGTGGCATGGCGCTGCAACGCACTTCAGTGGAGTCGCTGAACCTGGGGATGGATACGGTAATGACTCACCGGGCCTTCGGCAGGCATGCCGCCAAGGCCCTTCAGGCCGTCAAGCAGGAGGCCGCGCGGCTCGAAGGAATGCTGAGCCGATTTCTTCCCGAAAGTGAGATCGCAAAGATCAACGAATCGGCGGGGCATGCATGTTGCGGCGTCAGTCCTGAGGCATATGCTGTGCTGTCGTATGCGACTGAGCTGTCGGCTGCATGCCAGGGTATGTTCGACGTGACCATTGGGCCGCTTGTAGACCTATGGAGCATCGGGCACGGCGCCTTACGCCCTCCAGCCGACGCCCAGATCCGCCGGGCGCTCAGCCTGGTGAACTATCGAGACCTGCTGCTGGACCCGGTCCGGCGGACGGCGGGCCTGCGTAGAGCGGGGCAGTCGGTCGATCTCGGGGGCATCGG
>CAYZHL010000142.1:0-6993 GCA_964478095.1 uncultured Clostridia bacterium
CAGCTCAGAGCCGGTCGCTGAGTCCGCCGAGGATGTGCAAGCAGTCGCGGAGCCGGCGCCAAGCGAGCCTCGCGAGGATCCGAAACCTGCCGCACCCGCCCCCGTGGGGCCGCCCGAGCCGGACGTGCTCAAAGCCCGTGTTGAAGAGATCTACGACGACCGTGTCATCGTTCAAATCGAAACGGGCGAGATGGCTACCATTGTGACCAAGAGCCTCACAGCCGATGCGATCGCCCACCCCTCTGAGGTGGTCGAGCCAGGCGAGGAGATATACGTAGTCTTGGAAAAGCACAGCCGGAGTTCAGATACTCTGTTCGCCTCGAAGAGGCAAGCGGACCGCCTCCTTCTGTGGAAGAGACTGGAGCAGGCTAGAGACACCGGGGAGACGATTTCGGGCAAGGTCACCGAGGCTGTCAAGGGCGGGCTCGTGGTAGACATAGGCGTGCGGGGATTCGTCCCGGCATCGCAGGTGGGGAGGAGGTTCGTCGAGGACCTCAGCACCTATGTAGGCCAGGAGTTGAAGCTGAAGGTTCGCGAAGTCGAGCGGCTTCGCTCAAATGTGGTGCTGTCGCAGCGCGACTACCTTGAGGAGCAGGAGAAGCTTGCCCGGGAGCGCTATTTCCAAACACTCGAACGCGGTCAAGTGATCCGGGGCACAGTCACTCGGCTTGCGGTGTTCGGAGCATTTGTCGACATCGGCGACGGCGTGGAGGGATTGCTTCATATCTCCGACATCTCATGGTCGAGGATAAAGCATCCAAGCGAAGTGCTGTCGGAGAATCAGCCGGTTGAGGTCCTGGTGCTCAATGTCGAGCGCGAACGCCAGAGGATTTCGCTTGGGTACAAGCAACTCCAGCCGGATCCGTGGGAGAACGTGTCAAAGAGGTTCCCGGTGGGTTGTGTGGCAAGCGGAACCGTGACCAAGCTAGTGGAGTTTGGGGCATTTGTGAGCCTCGCTGAAGGCATAGAAGGGTTAGTGCACATCTCGCAGCTCGCCGACAGGCGCGTAGCGAGGCCAGATGAGGTCGTGTCGGTGGGCGACTCGGTTACTGTCAAGGTGATAGGCCTTAGGGAGCAGGAACATCGAATCAGCCTCTCCATCCGGCAGGCGCTGGAGGATGGGGAGCGGAACGAGTACCGCAAGTACATGAAAGACAACCGGTCCGATGACGGCGTTACCATCGGCGACCGGATAGCCTATGACCCCAGCAAGTTTAAGGCCGGCGCCGACGAAGAAGGCGAGTAGTCCCTCATTTAGGCTTCTAGATGGTGTTTCGTTGACACTCATATTACCATGTGCTAGACTAGCTCTGGCCGTCTGCCCCCGGAACTTGCCGAGGGCAGGCGTCGTTAAGGCTAGAGGAGATGTCACTCGGGACGGAGTTGCAAAGGGGGATGCCAAGGCATGTCTAGGCGTAAGAGCGAACTCATTCCAGTCATCGCAGTGGTAGCGGCTCTGGCTGTTGTCGCAATAGTGTGGGTCGTCGTCACTAATGCGACGGCTGTCGCCATCGTCAACGGCCAGAGGATCACTCGCCGCGCATTCGTAAACAGGCTTGAGCAGGTCACGGGGGAGCAGGTTCTGTCGGATCTCATCAACGAGCAGCTGATAGGGCAGGCGGCGAAGAAGGCCAAGATAACTGTGACTTCCGCAGAGGTCGACGCGGAGATGGAGAAACTGCGCGAGCAGATAGGCCCCAGTTTTGACTCAGTGTTGGCCCAGTATGGGATGACCGTCGAAGACCTCCGCAAGAACATAGAGCTGAATCTGCTGGTTTTCAAGGTATCTACCAAGGACATCACCGTGAGCGATGATGCGCTTATGGCGTTTTTTGACGAGCATAAGTCCGACTATGACCAGCCTGAGATGGTAAAGGCCAGCCACATCCTTGTCGAGGCCGAGGACAAGGCCAAGGAGATTCAGAAGAAGCTGGCCGAAGGGGCCGACTTTGCCGAACTGGCACGCAGCGAATCCACCGATCCGATGTCGGCGGCCCAAGGCGGCGATCTCGGGTTCTTTGCGCGCGGGCACATGGTGGCCGAGTTCGAGAAGGCAGCTTTCGCGATGTCGCCCGGCCAGACCAGCGCGCCGGTCAAGTCCGAATACGGATACCACATCATCCGTGTTACCGAGCGGAAAGACGCGCATGAGGCCACATTCGACGAGGTGAAGGCGGACATCGAGCGGACGATCAAGGGTAATCAGGCCAAGAGCGCTCAGGCGCTTGCCGCTGAGCTCAAGCTTGAGGCCGACGTTACCATCACCGACTCGAAGTACAGCGATCTTTCTTCATCTACGAACTAGCCCGTGGGAGCAGGGAGAGGGGAGCCCGGCTCTCCTCTCCGTTTTCATTTCTCCGGGAGGTTTGAGCAGCATATGTCCATTTCTGCTGTGATCGCTCGAGTGGAGCCCGGCAGCCCTGCGGCGCTGGCGGGCATAGCTTCAGGCGATACGCTTGTTTCCATAAATGGCCGCTCAGTGCGGGACATCATCGATTATCAGTACTATGCCGCATCTTCCCGCGTCTTTCTCTGCGTCGACAAGCGCGATGGCTCCAGGCTTCACGCGGTAATCGACAACGACTACGACACGCGATTGGGCATTCACTTTGACGAGCTGGCATTCGACGGCGAAAGGCGGTGCGCGAACAAGTGCGTCTTCTGCTTCATCGACCAGCTGCCGGCGGGAATGCGCAGTAGCGTGTATTTTAAAGACGACGACTACCGGCTTTCGTTTCTGCAGGGCAATTTCGTCACGCTCACGAACCTTTCTGATTGCGACATTAAGCGCATCATCCGACTTCGGCTGTCGCCTCTGTACATCTCGGTGCACAGCACGGACGAGGAAACGAGGCGCGCGATACTCGGGCGGGAAAAGGTGGCGACCCGACCCATCATGCCTACGTTGAGGCGCCTCAGCGAGGGCAGGATCGAGTTTCACGCGCAGGTAGTGCTGGCGCCCGGACTGAATGACGGGGCGGCGCTCGAGCAGACTATTGACGACCTCGCGCGTCTTGGGCCTTCCTGTGCCTCTCTGGGGATAGTCCCTGTAGGGCTCACCTCGCACCGGGAGGGCCTCGTCAAGCTGGAGGCGGTCGATTCCGACGTGGCCAGGCAGGTACTCCACACCGTGCATGAGGCTCAGCGCCGCCTGCTTGCCGATCGAGGAACGCGGTTTGTATTCGCTGCGGACGAGTTCTACTATCTCGCGGGCCAGGACATCCCCGCGGGCGACGAATATGAAGGCTACCCGCAGCTAGAAAACGGAATCGGCCTGTCCCGCACATTCTCGGACGAATTCGGGGAGGCCGAGCGCAGCCTTCCGGAACAGGCAGTCGCGCCGGCGGATTTCACGGTCGTCACGGGCGTACTGGGCGCCCGGGCGATAGCGCAAGCCTGCGCCAGGCTCAGCAGGATCAGGGGCGTCCGAGTCCGCGTGCTTCCGGTGGCTAACAAGTTCTTCGGTGAGAGCGTTACTGTGTCAGGCCTGGTGGTTGGAGCCGATATTGTACGCGCGCTGAAGAAAGCGGAGGGCGGGTTCGCCGGTGACTTCGTGGCCATTCCCGACGTAATGCTCAGGCGGGGCCAGGAATGCTTTCTCGACGATATGACGCCGAACGATATTGAACAGGCCACGGGGATGCCTGTGAGAATCGTCAGTGCGTCCGCCCGCGGGCTTGTAGAATGCGTTATGTAGTCGGATGGGCGGGACGGGAGGCGGGGTAGGTGGCAAGACCGCTGGTAGCGATCGTGGGGCGACCCAACGTGGGAAAGTCGGCCCTGTTTAACAGGATCTCTCGGGCCAGGGTATCTATAGTGGACGACACGCCCGGAATCACGCGTGACCGCGTTTACGCTCAGGCTGAATGGTGTGGTCGAACCTTCACGTTGGTCGACACCGGAGGCATAGAAGCGTACCCTGGCGATAGCATTGCAGTTCAGACTCGAAAGCAGGCCCAAATGGCTATTGAGCAGGCTGATGTTGTGCTGTTCGTGGTCGACGCGCGCGTAGGCGTTACGGGCGAAGACGACGATGTGGCGGACATTCTCCGCAGGTCGGGCAAGCCTGTGATCGTGGTGGCCAGCAAGGTGGATGATCCATCCCACATGGACTACAGCCTGCACTCGCTGGGCTTGGGCGAGCTCATCGCCACGTCGGCGGTTCATGGCAGCGGCATCGGCGATCTTCTCGACGCTGTGGTGCAGTCGCTACCTGATGACGAGGCCAGGCCTGAGACGGATGACGACGCGATCAGGGTAGCTGTCATAGGCCGGCCCAACGTGGGCAAGTCATCGCTCGTCAACCGCATACTCGGCGAAGAGCGTTCGATCGTGAGTGAGGTGCCCGGAACCACTAGGGACGCCGTGGACGCGGCCTACGAATTCGACGGCGAGAGATACATAATAGTAGACACAGCGGGCATCCGGCGCAAGGGGCGAATCGATGTAGGCATCGAGAAATACAGCGTCCTCAGAGCGCTGGGAGCCATTGAGAGGTGCGATGTGGCCATTACCGTGCTTGACGGAACCGAGCAGCCGTCCGCTCAGGACACAAAGATAGCCGGGTACGCCCACGAAGCCGGAAAGGCCTCTGTGATAGCCGTGAACAAATGGGACGCTGTCGAACGCGACGACACAACTGCGCGCGAGTACGAGCGGACTCTCAGGACTCTCCTGGACTTCATGGCATATGCCCCGGTGGTTTTCGTGTCGGCCCTGACGGGTAGACGGATAGGCAGGCTGCTAGAAGCTGTCAAGGCGAGCTCCGCCCAGCACCGGCGGAGGGTGCAGACCGCCATGGTCAACAGGGTCGTGCAGGACGCAGTGCTGCGCAATCCTCCTCCTCCTGATGGCGGCCGGGACGTCCGAGTGTACTACGCCACACAGGTATCGGCAAGGCCACCGCGGTTCGCGGTGTGGGTCAGCCGTCCGGACAGTGTCCACTTCTCGTACAGACGCTACCTTGAGAACGCTCTGCGCGAGGCTTTCGATTTCTCAGGCACACCCATTGAGGTCCTGCTGAAGCAGAGAGAATGACATCGGCAGAGGCTGGTGAAGACGATGAATCTCCATCCGTTTCTGGTAGTAGTGCTGTCGTACCTGGTAGGTTCGATTCCGTTTGGGGTGATCCTCGGAAGCCGTATTGCCGGACTAGACATCCGGAAGCACGGGAGCGGCAACATCGGCGCCACCAACGTCCTGAGAACACTGGGCCTGGGATTCGCTTTGTGTACATTTGCGCTGGATACGGGAAAGGGCGCATTCGCGTTCTGGCTGGCACATGTTTCAGGCCTCAGCCCGGCCTGGACCGCGGCGGCCGGAGCCGCTGCGGTGGCCGGACACAACTGGCCGCTCGTGTTACGCCTCAGAGGCGGCAAAGGAATCGCCACTACATTTGGGTTCATTGTGTTTGCCATGCCTTCTGTTGGGATCGTGTTGGCTGCCGTATGGCTCGCTGTCATAGTCATATGCCGTTACGCCTCGGTCGCTTCAATGCTGTCCGTTGCGTCCTCCCCGATCGCGGCATTTCTTGCCGGATACCCTCGCGAGTACATAATCGTGTGTCTGCTTCTCGCCTTGAGCGCTGTGGTCAGGCATGTGTCTAACATCCGGCGTCTTGCGAACGGCACGGAGAACAAGTTCGTCCTGAAGCTCAGGCAATAGAGAGCAGGAATCACCTGCGCTTCCGTCGAACTACTGTGCAATTTGCCCCTAAGTAGTCGATCTTCGCCGGGGGTGCGTTGGTTGTATTTAACATGCGATGAATGCGGGCGCATACGCGCTCTCATTGAACAACTTGTCACGATAGAGAGCGATCTGGCTCGCGTAGATCCCGGCGCGAGGGAGACGGCGGTCGAGCAGGTGGCCAATCTCAAGCGGCAACTGCTCGATGTTCTTTGTGACGCCCTGTCGAGCGGCGACGGGCCCGTGCGGCGCGCTGCTGCATATGGCCTATCCAAGCTGCAGGATGTGCAGGCCGTGCCGGTACTGGCCCGGGCGCTCAGCGATTCCGACGAAACGGTGCGTGGATGGGCCGTTGAGGCTCTCGCCAGGTGCAGCAGTCCGCTAGTCGTAGATCCGCTTGTGCGTGCCCTGGGCGATGAAAGCGTATATGTGTACTACAGCGCATGCAACGCTCTGAGATCAATCCATGCTGACGACGTCCGGCCCGCCCTTCAGCGTGAGCTACTGTCATCTGAGCCCACGGTGAGGAAACGCGCGGCGAAGCTGTTGGGCGACATGGGCGAGGCCGAGGCTGTGCCTCACCTGGTCAGCCTGACCACGGATCCCGATGCCGGGGTTAGGTATGAAGCGGTGGAGGCGCTGAGGAAGATCGCCGACAGTAGGGCCGTGGACGCGCTCATAGGATGCCTTGATGACGAGTCGCACGAAGTGCGTCTGGGCGCGGTTCAGGCGCTACGGTGGGCCGGCGACTTGCGTGCAGTCGAGCCTCTTGTGGCAGTATGCCTGGAAAACGAGGAGTTGCGTCTGCTTGCGATACAGGCGCTGCGCGAGATCGCAGGAGATGAGGCGATAAGCCCGGTAGTTGTTGCGCTTCGAGAATCTCGTGAACTAGTGCGCGCCACTGCAGCCAAGATACTTGGCCTATCGCGGCGTTCACACAAGATCGGCGTTAGCTAGACCAAACCACGGAGGGGTAATGAGAGATGTCCTTATTCTTGCGTAATATGGGGCTGCTGGTCGTCGCTACTCTGCTGGGCGCAGTCATTGGGCTCGAACGTGAAAGGCAGGGCAAGTCGGCAGGTCTGCGCACGCACTCTCTGGTCTGCCTTGGATCCGCGCTGATCACGATGGTCGGGATACACGGGTTTGGACCATACGGCGGCGGCCTCCGCGATCCGGCTCGGGTAGCGGCCCAGATCGTGAGCGGCATTGGCTTTTTGGGCGCTGGCACGATAATGCACGAAGGCCTCACCATTAAGGGGCTTACTACTGCGGCCAGTCTATGGACGACGGCGGGGATTGGCCTCG
>CAYZHL010000143.1:0-244 GCA_964478095.1 uncultured Clostridia bacterium
ATGCGAAGCGCCCGTCGTCAAAAGCGAGAATGCGCAATCATGCGATCGGAAAGCCGCAGGCAGTAGCCTGCGGCATAGGCGCTCGTAGCGTCAACTGGCTCACACGCGCGGGAATGTCTATGGGAGATAGGATCTCAGGGTGGCCTCGACCTTCATGTAATTGGGATAGCTGATGGGCATGTCGGTTTCACAGCTCCACTTAACGATCCCGGTATAGGGCACGAACCAGGCTCTCCAGTGAGCA
>CAYZHL010000143.1:316-6909 GCA_964478095.1 uncultured Clostridia bacterium
CGTGAATAGGAGTTCCCCGCTATCGTAGCGATCTCCAAGCCAGTAGTACGTGCTGCCTGTCCGCTTGATTATGTATGCGCCCTCTTCCATGGCACGCAGTACTGAATCTACGGGCATTGCTAGGTCGAACAGATTCGAGGAAGCCGTCATGTGAAAGAGGGTTGATGAGCCTGACGATTCAACCGAAGCTACTGTCAGGCTGTATGAGCCCGTGATAGTCACCCCATTCTGCCCGGTGACAGTCACATCGTGTAACCAAGTCGCGCCTTGCGACAGTCCTTTGTAGTCGCGCTCCTGCCCTTGGAAGTTGACACTAGAGGTGGCAGATGAGACAGGGATGCTGGGCGGAGTGAACGTCCAGCCTTCCTTGGCTACAGAGATATTGACCTGACCCTTCAAGCCGCTCTTGGACCAGTAGCCGTAGGAGTCAGTGTATGCGGTGCCAAACGAGCCGCACAACACCGATGCGTTGTATACGCCGTTGTCAGTGCCCCTAACAGTCACTCGCCCCGATACTGAGTAGGTGGTGTCAACGGTCGTATCGCACGGTCCGACTCCTAGCGTTAGGAATGCTAGGACTATGACAATGGCCACAGCCGTAAGTGGCCTGGGAACTCGGAGATTCCATCTCATCGGAGTAACCCCTTTCGCTGTCAAGTGGTGATCACCGGAGCTTGTGTGCCTGGGCGAAGAATCAACCCACTAAAATGAATAGCCCAGGCCTATGCCGTACACGAAATACCCGGCTTTCCCATCGGATCCAACACTGTCGTCGAACAGGTATCCGTATCCGACCTCTCCCGCTATCCGGAGTCGATTGGACATGACCTCTGCGCCGACAGTGGCGAACGCCAGCGGCAACGTCGCCGAACCGCCTTCATTGCCTTCCTCATATGCCAGGCTACCAGCGCCAGCGCCTACGGCGACAAACGGATTAACGCTGCCGCTGGAGAAGTAATACCTGGCCGAAACGGCGCCAGTGAACAACCACACTTTTGCGCTATCCCCAACCGGAAATGTCAGAGCGCCGCCAGTCGCGCCTATGGCAAACCCGTTGTCAAATCGATGCTCTACTTCCAGGCCGATTAGTCCAGCCCCTCCACCGCTCTTGAGGCCGATTACGGTTCGGCTCTCGGCCGAGGCTACAGCCGCTCGGCCCAACAGCAGGGCCGACAACACAAGAACGGCAAGCAAAGTCCGGCGTGACCTCATTGTGCTATCCCTCCTCTAGTCGCTACTCACTTGCACTCGCAGAGTGCATGCTCAGGATTCCATCGCGCATGAGGTACAATCCGTCGGCATGGGATCTCAGCGCCTCATCGTGCGTCACCATGACGCAGGCGCCCCCTTGATCGCAGTAATCCCTGAGAATCTTGCAGATACTCACTGAGAGCTTGCTGTCAACCGAAGCTGTCGGCTCATCTGCGAACACAATCCTGGGCGAATGAACCAGCGCCCTGGCCAATGCAACGCGTTGCCTCTGACCGTACGACAACTCGGCCGGATACGCGTTCACTCTGGACTCAAGGCCGAGTTCACACAGGAGATTCCTGGCATGGCCCAAGTACTGCCGCGATCTCCCAACGCACACGTTTTCGGTTGCGGTCAGATACCCTATCAGGAAATGCTGCTGGTACACGAACCCGAAATCGGTGAATCGAAGTCGCCTCGCTGTGTGCTTGTTGCCTCCCGACAGCAACTGCTCGCCGTACCTCACCTCCCCTTCGCTCGCACTGCGCAACCCGCTCAACAGGTACAGCAGCGAGCTCTTTCCGCTTCCTGAAGGGCCCAGTATCATTACCAACTGCCCCTTGCCCACCGACAGTGAGGCATGCCTTACGGCCCAGGTAATGCTGCCGCCTGTGGAGAAACAGAGTCCGACATCAGCAGCTGACAGAATCAATCGCGACCCTCCATTATCGATACCGGGTCCAGCCTGAGGATGTTCACCCATACCGTTATTGTGCTAAACACCGAGACCAGCAGTGGTACCGGAATCGCGAATACTATGCTTCTCCACTTGAGGTAGTTCATATCAATGCCTCGGGGCTGGAACAGCCAGACCGACAACAACCACAAGGCGATCCTGGCCAATGCTACGCCTGCTCCGAAGCCGGCAAGGCCCAACCCCAGCACCTCCGTTATCGTTCGGGTAACAAGGCCGGCCGGGGTCAGGCCTATCGATGCCAGCAGGCCAAACTCGCGCAGTCTGGTCAGGTAATGCACGGTGTTTACCAAGCCCATGGCTATGGAGACTATCACGATAACCAGCAGATCAACTGCCCACAGAACCATCCGGGTGTTGGCAAACTCGCTTCTATACGCGGGCATGACCGAGTCCAGAGTGATGGCGGTTGCCTCGCCTCCCAACTTGTCGCCTAACGTTCGGTTCAGCGAGGCTAGTCGCCCGGGAACAGGGAACACGAGGTATGCGTAGGACGAATCTCCTGCATCGAAGATCCACTGTTTCTTGAAGTATTCCAACGACGACACACACATCGGAATGTCACCGCGGAGCGTTCCAGTTACCACAAATGCGCCCCAGAGATAGTCATCTGAGTCAACTTCTCTGCCTATCACATCGCCGACATGTACGCCCTTCGATCGGGCAATGCTCTCATGAATCGCGATCTCGGGTTCTCCTCTGATCGGTAATCGGCCGCCATCAAGCCTTACATGGAGTCTCGTCATTACGTTCTCTAGTTCCGCGGTCGGCACAGCAAGCACGCGCCTGGACTCGCTGCCCATCATCCCTGTCACTCTCACAGATGAGTCGAGGAACGGAACCATGCCCTCCAATGTGCAGCGGAATGCTGATGCCACTGGACACGATCGCGGAAGCATGTTCATACGGCTGAACGGACGACCTGTACACCGACATCATGATCGAATCAGTGATTGCAGACACAGTTGTGATCACGAGCACAGACAAGGCCACAAGAAGGAGAAGCGGTATGCCTTTGGCCTTGTTGCGGAACAGAAAGGCCCAGGGCCACGGCACCGCCAAAACCGACCGAACCGCGCTGAGCATCTACCCAACCAACCCTCTCGCCGTCGCCGCCAACCTAGTGTCGCCTAGAAGATCCTACCCATCACGTTTATGGGCATGCGAACCATCACATAGAACTGGCTGTCAGCTGGTATTGTGATGTTCTGGCCCTTCTCAAGCAGAGTCAGCAGGCCAACAGGCCCCAGGAACACATAGGCCAGGAACGACTTGCCCATGAGCTCCGTATCCCGTGCCGCAGTCTGTTCATTGGCTTCCACAGGAACAGGGATGTTGTCATATGTATGTACGAAATCAAGGGAAACCCGCAGTTCACCGGCTCTGCCCATCGATCTGGCCGGGACCGCCAATGTGACTTTGCCGGAGCCCGGACTGCCTGCCGGGATCACAACTGCCCCATCCACAATGATGTCCTCCAGCACCTCGATCCTGAAGGAGTCGCCAGCATTTACAGTGCCGGAGCTTAACGTCTGCAAAAGCCGTACTGGGATCATTGTGCCCGCGGGAATGGTCCTTTGCTGCCGGTCAACCTCCCAACGTCTCTGCGCAACTGCCTTCTTTGCTTCGTAGTCAAAGACGAACTTCTGGGGAGTCATGACCGCATCTTCCTTAGGCCCGCACCCTGCTAGCAAGAGGGTCATCATTGATAGGAGGACCACTAGGGCTAGAAACCTTCTACGGCACATCGGAACACCTCCTCATCACCTTAGCTGCTTGCGCAGTTGCCGCTTCGTTGGCAACAGCTCGCATCCATCTTATCCATTCGATACCATGGTCGCAAATTCCTTCTTCCATAACTCGTGTCGCCCGGTTCATTCCCGTTGATTGTATGCATGTATCTACATTTATCACACTGCCCTGCAACTCTAGCGATGCAGCTAGATATCGCCATTACCTGAGCGCCTTTCGGGGCGCCGATCCGCAGAGCCCAAGCGCACATGGGCGTAGAGACTAGCCAGATACGGAGACCATTGGTTATGAGTCTCGGCTCATGCGACGCATGCAGAAGGTGCAGTAGGGCGACGGCTATGGCGCTCAACGCCCGCCCCGGCTGGACTGAAGGAGGCGGATGGCCAAGGCCAACACCCAGAAGAAGAAGCTGTAGACCACGTGCGTTCCTGAGCTCCGATCAATGACGCAGCCTGTCCCGCAGAGGATGAGTCCGCCGTGGCAGACCTCAGGACAGCCAGAAGGACGTAGCTCGCGGGTATCGCGATCGACAAGACGCGAAGCCAACCGCCCAGCGCCACGGCCCCGAACAGCATAGCCAGCACGAAGCACACGACGCTGAGGAACATGATAATCACACCTGGGCTGCCGAACGCCGGTCTTTCACCGAAGCGGGTCGGAAAGAAGAGGGTGGCGATGAGCCCCAGAACCGCGTTCGCGATCAAGAGCCCGCCGGTGATGTGCGACAGAATCGCCTGGTCCCCCGCCCGCCATACGCCCCCTCCGAACGCAATCATGAGCAGGGCAGCCACGAGGTTGAGCGAGACGACGAGTGACCGCGTCGGAGAGCCGGCGGCGCTCAACTCGCTCATGGACTGGGACGCGAAGCTATAGCCGTTCAGGAGCCTCCCCGCGAGCCTATCTGTCGACAGATAGAGCGGCGGGGCTAGAACGCCGCAAAGGAGCGCAGCCTGCAGCCAGTCCACCCTGCCGGCAACCGACTGCATCGGTCATCGCCTCGCCTCGACGTATTCGACCATCCTGGGATCGCTTCTTCTCATCGATGAAATGCCATGCCCCCGCCAAGGAGCTGCAATCAACTCCTCGTGACAGGAGCATGGCATTCGCGCGATACTCGATCATGCCAAGAGCTAGACGGGACTCTCAGCGCCGAGATTCAGCCCAGGTTCTACATCTCCACACCGCATATATACGTAAGCACGCCCGACATTGTTGCGCCATGCAGGTATACCGGGACAAAGACAGTGGTTTCATGGACGTCAATGATCTCGGCGATGTAGTAGTTCAGGGTGACTATGTCCGTGACATCCACGTCCGGTTCACATATCCTCAGTGACTCTTTGTCAGTGACTATCTCAGTCACGGGCATGGTTCGCTGCCGGCTGAGACGCACTGTGCGAAGGTAGATGTCGCCCATGGCTTGGGTTCCATCTTTCATCAGCACCAGAAGCCGCGGTGCTGCATCAAACCTGACGTCACGCGGAACTCCCGGGGTGAGGCCGTAAGCCACTGCAATGCGCCTTTCGATCTGAGACTCCCAACTTGCGGGCGGTTGTGCATTGGCTATTCCACAGGCCGCAAGGACTACCAGGATAGTCGCCAGACTGACTACTAGTTTCTTCATGCTAATAGCCTCCTACCAACGCATATTCATATTGCCGCTGGCCAGCCAACCACCGCCATTGTAACCTAGTACTATACAGCTTGTCAGCCGTTTAATGCCACAGAAAACCCGTGCAATGCGACTTTTGGGAGAGGAGCCCGGCAATTGAGCCTAATGTGCGTTGATCTATGCAAGTAGACGACGCGTTCTGCCGAGCTCTCAGGTCCTTCGGCGCTTACGTGATCTTTCGGCATGCCCATAGCCGCCGGGATCCTGATCCGGTGCACTCTCGCGGTGTCGCTCATAGAAACGGCCTCTAGAGCCCCCGCACTTGGGAGGTCTGCACTGGCCAGCGCTAGCACCGCATAATCGCTCCCTCGCAGCAGCTCGAGGTGCTCCTCAGGCGATACCGAGCGGCGGCAGCGGTGCCCCGATTCCCTGGACCGAGGTGTACATGGCCCTTCAGACGGGAGTCGCCGACGGCCAGGCGACTGGTTCAACTCCCTGAGCAAGCAGGACCAGGACATCGTGAGGCGGGCAGCCCACGAGGCCAGCGTCATCACCCGCGCCGATGTGGAGGCGCGCGGCGACCAGCGCGTCGAGTACATCGCAGGCCGCGGGGTGAGAGTATGTCACCCGACAGTCGCCGAGATGAACCAGTTCAGGCAGACCGGACAACCAAGCTACATTACGTGGCTCAAGGGCCAGATAAGCCAAGAATGGATAGATATGGCCCTGAAGGACGCAGCCTGGGCCAACAAAGAGGTGAAGAAGTAGGATGCTCGCGGGCAAAGGGCAAGGGATCGTAGACCTCGCCGGGAACGCTTCGGAATGTCTGGAACGCGCCAGCTTGTTTGTCGCCGGTGCGTTCCCCGTCGTCAACGTGGCGCTCATCCTGCTTTCGGTAGTCACAGGGTGCGTGCAAGCTTCGTAGGTAATAGCAATTAGCAAAGCCGGTATGTGTCGCCAAACGGTTCATCGCGGCGGTGTATTGGCTGGCGAGGTCATGCTCGCCTCGCTGAAACGGCTATTTAGCTGGTCTTGGCGTCATGACCGTCGGGGAAGGCGGCTGGAGCTGGGATATTGTCAAAAATCATCATTAGTTTTGGAGATACCGGCAATTTTTGCGTACATCGATTTCGAGGGGCCGCCTGACCGCCTCCAGATCACGAGAACTGGGGGGCCGCTGACGGGTTTAGCCATTACAGCAGGGCGCAGACTGGCACGATCTTCCGCATTATGGCGTTATGTGGTAACTACGCGGACGGAATGGCGGGCTGTGCCACATATTTG
>CAYZHL010000144.1:0-6907 GCA_964478095.1 uncultured Clostridia bacterium
CAAACTCGGCAAGTCGGGCCATATCGCCGTTCAGTTCGAACCACCTGCGCTCTCAGCCTTAAGCATGTACGTACTTTATCTTCTGCAGCAACGGCACGATTCCTCTCAGACTGATGCGTTGAAAAAACCTCATCCATGGCGGATGAGGTTGCCTGATATGCGATGTTCAACACGGCCTGACCAAAGATCTGGTGGAGGCGCCGGGAGTCGAACCCGGGTCCGGAAAGACCACTTGGCGCGCTTCTACGAGCGTAGCCCGCGTACTTGCTTTCACCCAACGTACCGCGCACGAGCGCGCTGCACGAGGGTTATCTCGATGATCTTGGCGCACGCCTCCGAGAATTGGCGCACGTGCATCCCGGTTTAAATGACGCCCTTGCCAGGCTCCCGGAATAAGCCCGGGTCGGACGGCAACCTAGTTAACTAGGCTGCGTATGCTAGTGAGTTATCGGCACTTATCGTGCTTCCACCGATTAACGAGCAGGTGGGATCTCGGCTCGCCACGCCCCTCACGGCACTCCCCGTCGAAACCGTAACGCCCCCTATCACTGCTTAGGTTATCATACCACGCCTTCGCCAAACGATGCAATGGCCGATTTTCGCTCTTTCGCCCCGATCCTCGCGCAAGACTACTCCCGATCACGGCGGGATGCCTTCGTCGTGCGCTCGATCTCTCTCTGCGCGTCGCGATTTGCGATGTCTTCGCGCTTGTCCCAGGTCTTCTTGCCGCGGGCCAGGCCGATTTCGAGCTTGGCCAGACCCCCTCGGAAGTACATCTTGAGCGGCACTATTGTGTAGCCGCGCTCCCGAACTCGCGAATCGAGGCGCCTGATCTCCGACTTGTGCAGCAGCAGCTTTCGCGGGCGCCTCGGGTTATGATTGAACCTGTTCCCGTAGTCGTACTCTGCTATATGCGAGTTGACCAAAAACACTTCGCCATTCCTGACTTCGGCGTACGCGTCGCCCAGGCTGACTCGGCCCTGCCTCACACTCTGGATCTCGGTTCCGGTCAGAGCGATGCCAGCCTCGTACGTTTCCTCTATGAAATACTCATGCCTGGCCTTTCTGTTGCTGGCTACTAGCTTCTCTGAGCCCTTTTCGGTCGGCACCTATCACACCCCCATACCGCGCAAACCGCGCCGCTGCCCGGGTATTCGCATCAAAGGCCAAGCTCCGCGGCGTTCTTTTGCATAGCTTCCAGACACACGCCCACGAACTCAGGAAACTCCATGCCCAACTCCGAACAGAGAGCGATCTGTTCCCTGTTGGCGCCTCTGGCGAACCCCTTCTCATGATACCGATTGATGACGAAGCCGACATCAATCGCCGAAAGCTTCTTGGCCGGATGTATGAGGGCTGAAGCGACGATAAGCCCCGTGAGCGGGTCGACGGCATGGAGCGCCTTGTCCATCGCCGAGATCCTGGGCAGCCCGTGGCGATCATTGTGCACCCGAACGGCGTAGACCACGTCAGGATCCACGCCCATTCCCTCCAACATCTCCGCCCCGACCAGCGAATGACGCGCCGGATCCGCGCCGGCGCTGTCGTAGTCTATGTCGTGCAGCAGCCCGGCAAGCCCCCACTTACTCTCATCCCCGCCCAGGCGGCGGGCAAGCGCGCGCATGCAAACCTCGACAGCCACCATGTGCTTGATCAGGTTAGCGTTTGAGACGTGAGCCTTCACTTCATCCAGAGCTGCATCTCTGTTCACTGTTCTGTCATCTCTCCTTGCGCCCGGACAAGCTGCCTGCTGCGCTTGCCCATTTCGTTCACAGGCAGTGCCTCATGGATGATCACACACGCCGGCGCCTTGTAGTTGGCCAGCCGGCGCCTGCAGAAAAGGAGGAGTTCCCGCTCGGACGTGCCCCTTGCGCCCGGCTTAAGCTGTACATGGGCGGCCACGATTTCGCCCCTCACGGGATGGGGTTGCCCTACGACAAGACAATCGTCTACGGCTGGGTGTTGCCTCATGGCCTCCTCCACCTCGACCGGGTAGACTTTGTACCCCGAGGTGTTGATCACGTCCTTTTGCCTATCAAGAATCCGAAGGTAACCGTGCTCATCGACTAGCCCAATATCGCCGGTGGCCAGCCATCGCGAAGCACCTGACTCGTGTCGCGGGGCCGGCCGTAGTAGCCCAACATCACCCCAGGGCCAGACACACATACTTCGCCCGCCCGCCCTCGGGCCATCTCTTCCCCGAATTCATCGACGATCCGCATGTATACACCCGGGATGGGCGGTCCCACGGCCCCAGATACAATGCGGTCGCCAGCCGGCGTGGCCGTGACCACCGGCGACGCTTCCGTGAGCCCGTATCCTTCGGCTATCTCGATCCGGAACCGCTCGCTGAAAGCACGGAACACTCGGCGTGGAAGCGCCGCCCCGCCTGAGATGCACATGCGCAGGCTGCCCAAGTCGCCCGGGTCAACATCCGCGCACTCCGCCATGGCCGCGAACATGGCCGGCACTCCGGCCCACACTCTTACACAGGCGCGCCGAATCAGTCTGGCCGCCGCTGCCGGGATGAACTGGCCTCCAAACACAATTCGCCCGCCCGTCGCGATGGGCATGTTCATCGACACTGTGGCGCCGAATGAATGGTGCAGTGGAAGGGTGCACAAGTGAGCGTCTTCTGAGCCCGACGCCGAAACCTCCCCCATGGCCTCGGCGTTCGCCGCGAGCGCCTCGCCCGCGAGCATAACCCCTTTCGGCTCGCCGGTAGTGCCCGATGTGTACAAGATGATCGCCGGGCTGTCTTCTGTGTTCGCCGCAGCCGCCTCGAGCAGCGTCATCGCCCCACGCGCCCTGGCCACTGCCTGTGCTGCGCCTTCATTCTCCATCGCATCGCAGGCCAGGTCGGCGGGAGTGAGCGAAGTCCTCGGCCCGGGCACTTGTGCGCCAGGCTCCGTAATCGCTGCCAACGGCTGGCAGTCGTTCAAAACGCGTTCAACATCCGCCGCCGGCATCCGAGGGCTCACCGGAACTGCGATGGCCCCCGCCGCGATCACAGAGTAGTAAGCATGCACGAAATCGAAGCCGTTCGGCAAGTACACGAGCACTCTGTCGCCGGGCCCGATACCGGCATCGCGCAGAAGGCCGGCTCCGATTCCCACGGCTAGCGCCAGGTGAGCGTAGCTGACCGACCGGCCGGCCGAATCCGCAAGGGCGATGAGCCCCGGGCCGCGCCTGGCTTGCCTCCAGAGATTGCGAACTAGGCCCATGGCGATGCTCCTCGTAGGCTATTTCGCACTACAACAAGGCCTCGCACCGTAAAGCAAGTGCGAGGCCTTCACCGCTCTGCGACGGCGTCTACACAAACGCAAACAAGACGGAGATCAGCAGGAAGGCAGCGGCGACCCAGGTAGTAGCCTTCTCGAGAAAGGCTTCAAGGCCCTTGTTCTTGGTGAAGAAGAGCTGCCCCCCACCGCCTATGACGCCCAAGCCCTCGCCTTTGCTCTGCTGCAGAACCACCATGATTGTGAGTGCTATGGAGAGCACAAACTCCAGGATTATCAGAACCGTCTCCACTGCAGGAACCCCCTATGCATTAACAACACTGCAGTTGATTCTACCACACGCCGGGGACCGTGACAACCGCAATCGCCGCAATCGCAATCGCAATCGCAGCAATTACGAGCGGTTACGAGCGGTGCTGAGATCGGTGCATTACTCGGTTCACAGCGAGTACTATCGGTGTCACAACTAGCGCCGACACAATCGCTTCCGGTATGCCGTGTATTAGCGCGATGCCCAGGGCGCCTTCCCTACCTGCAAACGGAATCCACCCAAACACAACAGCTAACCCCAGCGTGCCCACGGTGTTCACGCCACTGCCCGCCACAGCGGCCAGGGGAAGGCCCCATCCCGTGTTGCGGAGTGCTCTGTAGACCAAGAAGGCTACCGGTCCAATCAACACCCTTGCCGGTATGAGCACCCGGGGATCGTACGGCCAGAAC
Source organism: uncultured Clostridia bacterium (assembly GCA_964478095.1). Taxonomy (GTDB): domain Bacteria; phylum Bacillota; class DTU025; order DTU025; family DTU025; genus UBA5389. Next base: position 3,960 of record CAYZHL010000144.1, read on the forward strand.
TGCATCATCGTGAGAAGTCCGAATATGAGGCCGACAGCGACTCCTATGGCAGGGCCTCCGAGGATGCCGGCGAGGATGACGGGAAGATGCATTATTGTGACAGCGCCGGCAAGTGTGGGCACACGGATAAAGCCGAGGGGCGTCATGCCCAGTACCAAGGTCAGAGCCCCAAGCACTCCCGCGATAGTGATTTGCCGAGTATCTAGTTTCAAACCAACTACACCTCCGTTCCAGCCCCTATCGGGTGCCGGACGATTCCTGGGGTATGGATAGGCGCCATTGCCCGCTCTGCCAGGGTTCCGCCGTTGATCTCGGTCACTTGCGATCCGAGTTGAGGCGTCCCGCCTGGATGTGGCATGCTGCCGGGCATCCTCCGGCCGTATCTGCCGCCTCCACAGCCCTGACCACTGCTGCCGCCAGTGCTTCGGCGGCCAGTGAACCTCTGGCAGTTATGTCGGCAGCCCTGTCGCCCGACAGAGGTTTCTCCGCGGTACACAGGCAGAACACCGTGTCGCCATCGTACATGGTGTGAGCCGGGGTGATCGCCCGCGCCAGCCCATCCTGGGCCATCTGGGCGACCTTGTTTGCGCCTTCCTTGTCTAGAATAGCATTTGTGGCCACAACTGCAATAGTGGTGTTCATGCACACTCCCGCCTGGCTCTGCCCGGGTGCGGCCGCTCCGGTCAGGCGGGCGCCCGGCCCTACAAACCGGCCGGCGCCGCGGTCATACGCTCCGGCTACGACCCGACCGGACCAGGGATCCACCACATCCCCCAGGGCATTGACAACCGCCAGCGCGCCCACCAGCACAGGCCCGCCGTCCCCGTGCGCGCGATCGCCCGCCTCGGCCTGGCCCGGGCCGGAGAGCTCGACCGCATACGTTCCCAGTCCGCCTTTCACGGCGTACTCCGGGCCCAACATCTTGCCTACTGTGGCGCCGGTTCCCGCGCCGACATTGCCCTCGCGACACGGCCCGGAAGACGCGGCAACACACGCCGCATAGCCCATTTCCGCGTCCGGCCGAGCCTTGGCATTGCCCAGCCCCAGGTCATAGATGACTGCGGCGCCCACAATAGGAACAACGCCGAAAGGGGTAGCAAACCCGACTCCCTGTTCTTCCAGAAATCGCATGACTCCTGAAGCGGAGTCCAGGCCGTAGGCGCTTCCTCCCGAAAGCACCACGGCCTGGACCTTCTCAACTTGGTTACAGGGACGCATGAGATCGGTCTCGCGCGTACCGGGGGCTGATCCCCTTACGTCCACGCCCGCAACCGCCCCTCCCGGAGTCAACACCACTGTGCAACCGGTTAGGGCCTCATCATTCTGAGCGTGCCCCACGAGCACGCCCCGGATTCGAGTTATGCCGTGCACGCCTCATCGCCCCCACTCGCGCATTGCTAGCCTCGCGCGCGCTTGATCGAGTAGAACGCGTCCATGCCCGCGTACATGCCTGCATCGCCCAGAAGATCCTCAATCCGGAGTAGCTGGTTGTACTTGGCCACCCGGTCCGTACGGCACGGGGCCCCCGATTTGATCTGACCCGCATTTGTGGCTACCGCGATGTCGGCGATGGTGGTATCTTCCGTCTCGCCTGATCGGTGCGAGATCACGGCAGTGTAGCCGGCTCGCTTGGCCATTTCGATAGCGTCCAGCGTCTCGGAGAGCGTGCCGATCTGGTTCACCTTTATTAGTACAGAGTTGGCTACACCTCGCTGAATCGCCTGCTCAATCCGCTCCACGTTGGTGACGAGGAGATCGTCGCCCACAAGCTGAACGCGGTCGCCAAGCCTCTCAGTGGCGATGCGCCAGCCGTCCCAGTCATCCTCCGCGAGCCCGTCTTCTATGGATATGATGGGGTACTTGCCGACCAGGTTCTCGTAGTAGCCGACCAACGACTCGGCATCAAGCTCCCTGCCTTCGCTTTCCAGTACGTACTTGCCGCCCCGCCACAGCTCGCTTGCAGCCACGTCAAGCGCCACGAACACGTCCTTGCCCGGCGCAAAACCGGCCTTCTCTATGGCCTCTACTACGACGGCGATGGCCTGCTCATTCGAATCGAGGTCAGGAGCGAATCCTCCCTCGTCGCCCACGCCTGCGGAGAGCCCGCGCTTCTTCAGCACAGCCTTGAGCGAGTGGTATATCTCCGCGCCCATCCGGAGAGCGTGCGCGAAACTATCGGCGCCCAGAGGTACGATCATGAACTCCTGTATATCGACGTTATTGTCGGCATGCTTGCCGCCGTTGAGTATGTTCATCAGCGGCACGGGCAAGGTGCGGGCGCCTACGCCGCCCAGATACTGATAGAGCGGCAGGCCTATGTACTCGGCCGCTGCGTGCGCCACAGCGAGCGACACTCCGAGCATAGCATTGGCCCCTAGTTTCGACTTGTTGGGCGTCCCGTCCAGCTCTATCAGGGTCAGATCGATCAGCGCCTGGTCTCGGGCGTCCATGCCTACAATCTCATCGGCTATCGTGTCGTTTACATTGTCTACGGCCTTCGCAACCCCGCGGCCGAGGTAACGACCGGGGTCGCCATCGCGCAGTTCGAGTGCTTCATGCTGGCCGGTGGAGGCGCCCGAAGGCACACAGGCCCTGCCCATTGTCTCATCGGATAGCGTGACTTCCACCTCGACTGTGGGGTTTCCTCTGGAGTCGAGTATCTCGCGCGCATACACATCTGTGATTATCGACATCTAGGTCGGCGGCACACGCCGCCTGTGCTCCTTTCTCACCTGCTCACTTCTTGGCGTTCACCACTCGGCCAATGATCCCGGCGAAGTCCTCTGCCGCAAGACTAGCCCCGCCCACTAGCGCGCCGTCTATCTCGGGTTGCCTGGCGAACTCGGCCATGTTCGAAGGCTTAACACTGCCCCCGTACTGGATCCTCACTGCCTCGCTCACCCGATCAGAGTACAACCTCGAGAGAGTACACCGGATAGCCCTCGCGA
>CAYZHL010000145.1:0-258 GCA_964478095.1 uncultured Clostridia bacterium
TCGCTCCGGATATGCAGGATACGTTGCCCTGGGGCGTGAAGGAGTAGTCAAGGCGGAGTATGCTCTCCGCGGGTTGCTGCCTTGCGACGCTGATGGTCTTGAGCCTGCCATGGGCGTCGGCCGCGTAAGCGCTGCTCACCCCGCTTGCCGCCGTCGCATTGGTCAGGAACCCGTTGGCGTCGTACGCGAACCCCTTCTGCGCCGGCTGCCCCTCTTGCTCGAAGTAGCCGGGGATCCTGACCAGCCGGCCCAGGTTGT
>CAYZHL010000145.1:355-6888 GCA_964478095.1 uncultured Clostridia bacterium
CAGGCCTCGCTCGTGAGCCAACCGCGCAGGTTATAGGCAGCGGTTGTCTTGTTCAGGAGCGTCCCTCTCCTGTAGAGGTTGGCCCGCGTCACGCGACCGCCCGCGTCGTAGAAGAGCTTCGAGCTCATAGAGGTCGCGGGATCGCTGTAGGTCACGCCTTTGACGCGGTCGAGCTCGTCGTAGGCATACGAGATCGCATAGGGCTTGCCCGGATCCTCCGCCGTTTTCAGCCCTCGGCTGTTGTACCTGTATTCATGTCTGGGCTCAGGGCTTCCGTTCCCGGGCAAGGCCATCGCGGTGGGCGAGTCAAAATGCAGCCTGTACTCGTACGAAGTCTTGTCCCAGCCGCCCGTGTCGACCGTTCTCCATACCCAGCTGGCTTCCATTCTATCCAGTGCGTCGTACTTGTAACACGACGCGCTCCAATCGCTCGGCCCCGGCCCGGTCTGAGAGGCGCTCCAGATCAACCTGCCTGCTATGTCGTATCCTCGATACGTCAGGCGCTGCGCTGTCTCCGATGCCTTTCTCGCGGCGCTATCCTTCTCCCATCTGACGGCGCTGGTATAACATGGGACTCCCGGTTCCTGCGGCGGCGCGGGCAGGCCCAACGAAGCCGCAGAAAACCCTGCGCTCACGCTCCACGACTCGGCAAGCACCTGGTCGTAGTCGCTTTCGCCTGCTTCCTTGGGGTAGTAGGTTCTGATCCTTCGCCCAAACGCGTCGTACTCGTATTTGCTCTCGTGAGCTGTGCCGAAAGCGTCGTACTCGCGCGCCGCGCGTCCCAATGAGTCGTACTGAACGTGCGCGGCCTGCCTCCATACTCCGGAAGTTTCCTCCTGCTCGGCAAGGACGAACCGCCCCAGGCCGTCATAGGTCTCCCTCGTCTTGCGGGCGAGCTCATCGCTGATCGTTACCACGAAGTTCTGATCGTCGTAGGCGCGTCTGTACGCGGATCTCGTGTAGCCGCCGGCCTGGCTCTGGGCAGGCCTTTCCGCGGTGAGAAGCCGACCGATCGCATCGTAGGTGAACGTGCTGTGCGATACGCCGGCCGTCGGGTCTCCAACAGTGTACTTGTTGTAACTCTTCACCCTGCCGAATCCGTCGTACTGGGCCTCTGTTCGTACTGTGCTCAGGCCCGAATCGGCGTTGCGCACCGCGGTTTCCATTGAAGTAGGGTATAGGAACCTGTTGTCGTCGTAGTTGTACGTAGTGGACGACTCCGCGCCTGAGGATCCGAAGCCGAGAACCGACGACTTTGTTGGCAGCCACGCGAAGCTTGCGTGGTACTCAAGAGTCTGCTTGGATATCTCGCCTGGATTCTTAGGCGCCCACGCCGGGCCGGGGCCCACCGCGGAAGCCGACACCATCCAGATGGGCGAATGGACCACTACTACCTTGACGTCGTATCGCTTTGGAGTCGACGACAGGCTCATGTTCCATGTATCCGAGCTTACCTGCGGCAGACCCCAATGCCAATCGCCTCCGTAGTAGGTCCAGGCGCTTGCGCCCAGCTCCCTGTAGTATATCTTGTACTTCGCCACATCGAAAAGGAACTTGACCGACCAACCGATTCTGAGGGTCACGTTCGTTACGGCCCCCGCCGGCGACCAAACCCAGAAACTGCCCTCCGGGATATCCGACCGCACAATGTCGGCAGTATACGTAGCCGTACCGCCCGTCGAAGGCTGCGCCATGTAGGTCCATTGCTCCTTGACCGCCTTCTTGTCGGGATTGAGCTTGTTTTCCAGGACTCTCGCAACCTTCAACCCATCAGGGGCGGTCGTCTCCTCCGCGCGCATGGTCAGCAAGGCGTATTTGCCGTCGTACCAGCTCTCGGTCTTCCTTCCGGCTGGGTCGATTGTCGCGACGAGGTCGCCGCGGCCGTCCCATACGTACCTGGCGACCTCCTGGCGGGATGAGATTCCGACCTTTATTGTCTTGGTCTCCTCAATGGGCAGTTTTCCGTCGTCGCCCACATAACTGAACACGGTAGCGACCGTCTCAGTCTGGTTTCGATCCGAACCGCTCTGAACGCCCTCCACGCTGTGCGAAATCGGCCTGTGCTTCTTGTCGAACCGCCACGACTCCGGAGCCGGCGGAACGCCCGTTTCGGAAGCGTATCTTTTGGGCGTTCGGGTGCAGCCATAGCTTTTTTGCGACGAATCCCATGGCTGGTAAGAGTACTCGGCTTCACCGTTCTGTACAACAGGGTGGGCCGGCGATCCCGCTCCGTCGACAACGGTGGTGGGCACGTCGTCCCAGCGCTTCGCAACCCGAAAGTACCCCAGATCCGACGGATCGTTGCGAGACGGATCGTCACTGTTCAGGTCCTTGTGGGCCTCCCGGTACTCAAACCGGGTGATAGCGGAACTGCCCACATTGCCCTGATGGTATATGTCTTTCAGGCTGAGATAATCGAGCCCGACGGGATTGCCGGTCATGCCGTCAACGTACGGAGTGAACGTGGTTGCGTTCACGGAATAGCTGTACGATATCGGCCTTCCGGCGGGAGGCATGACGCCGGCGAGTCTCTTCCTGTCGCTGTGGTTCGCGGCGGCGGTCTCCAAAGAGTAGATCCACATCTGCGTCGGCGACCCATCGCCAGGGTTCACGGTTATGACGACCTGATTGGCCTGGTATGAGAAGAGAATCCGACGGCCGACGGTGTCGACCGCCTCCGCGATTCGGGCCAGCCCGCCCGACGGGACCTCGCATCGAAACCTGATCGCATTATCGAAACGATCCCGAATGCACAGAAGCCTTCCGTCCGCGCCGAACAGCCATTCGACCCCGTCCTTGCGCCTAAGCTTGTACGCTGATTTGACGCCGTCGAGAGGGCTGGTATAGGACTTGTCGGCGCTGAAAGTCATGTCCTGCACATTGTAGTCGACCAGGTAGTAGCCTACGTCGTCGTAGTACCCCCCGCCTATCCTGTAGACGCCTCCGTCGTCCATGTGGAGATACTTCTTCCCGTCAGTGAACTCTATCGTGGGAAACGCGAGGCGCCATCCTACCCCCAGGCCGAAACGCTTCTCGAAGTAGACGTTCGATATCTTCTCTCCCCAGACCTTCGTTACGTAGCAATCATCCTCCGTCTCGACGTACTTGGCATGCACGCGCGGCAGATCAAAGCTGGCTAGCCCGCTGTTATACACCCGAGTCAAGGTGAGACAGCCACGCGGGATCTATGTGGCTGCGAACCCCGAGCTTGTATGCCTCTATGGCCTCCAGAGGAGTTATTCCGCTTGCGTCGGCAAGTCTGACAAAGTCGTCGGTTCCAGTAGTCAGGGGTGCGTGCGGATACAGCGATTCAAGGTAGGACGCTATGTCAGGCCATCCCATCCCTGACGCTCGGAGGGGCTGTAGGTCCTTCTCGCCCAGCCCATAATCTGTCTTCATGTACCTGAGCCAGACGGCGTCTGAAGCGCCTGCGGAAGGGGCGGCCGCGTTGCACAGGACCGCAGAGCCCCATAAGATGAGCAGCGACGCTATGGCCAAGATAACCAGAGGCTTCATGTTTCGCCCTACTGACATGCCGATCACTCCTCATCGTTTCATTCTGGGTCTACTATCCTTGGGGTCAGCAAGATGACCACTTCAGTGCGTTTTGCCTGTTTGCTTTGGGAGCCAAACAGGCGGCCCAAGAATCCAAGCGACGACAGCCAGGGAAGCCCGCTGCGGGACTCGTTTGTCTCGTCCCTGATCAGGCCGCCGATGGCCAGAGCCTCGCCGTCGCGCAGCCTGACGGTGGTTTGCGCTTCCCGCGTGCTCATCACCGGATATTCCTCTCTCGAAAACCCGGTGACCGCGCTTATCCGAGGGGTCAAAGTCACGACGATGCCTCCGTCCGAGTCGCCCCTTACCGGCACGATGCGGACCGACTGAAACTGCCCCTGAAGCGACATCGACGATTCCGAGGCGTCGGCGTACGCGAGCCTCACCAAACGAAAGCCCTGAGCATCATCCTGGCCGTACGGCGAGGAGGACCTCAGGTATCCGTCGAGAGCCGCCTTGGCCACGTTCACCTGGCTGTACGGCCCGCGCAGCATCACCGCGCCGAGCTCTGGGAATGGTTCTATCTCCAGATCCTTTGCGACTGCCCGCACAAGCGTCAGCGCTGACGAGAATTCCACATTTGCCACATCTAGAATCTGCGAGACCGTCTGCTCCGCGGCGGCCTGGGGCGGGCCGTAGTATGCGCGGGAGTTCGTCACGACGTACAGCCCTTTCTCGGCCGCGACCTCGGCCCCGGCCGCGCGCGCTATGGTCTCAAGAGCGTGATCGAACGGCACGTCTGCAAGATGCACCGTCACCTTGGAGACTATCGAGTCGTCGACGACGACGTTAACGCCTGCGGAGGCCGCCAGCTGGGCTATGATGGCCTTCGCGTCCTGGGAGACGGCGTCTATGGATACCAAAACGGAACCCTGTTCAGATAGGAAGGCTGAGGACGCGCGGGATGGAACGGCCATGCAGCAGAATGCGCAGAGAAACGCGAACAGCCCGGCTGCAATGCGCCGAGGAATAGGCGACGCTATTCGCGGCCGGAAACGACTGGTCGGCCAGCCGCCGCAAGACGCTTCGCCCATGGCTTCTGCCTCGTGCCCATGGCCGCCTATCCGGCGTATGCTGGCATATGGAAGACGATAGTCTCTTGCGCAATTCGCGGCCGTATTGTGTGGTTGCGTGATTCTTCATGGGTTGCCCCATTCCTGCCGATATGTAACCGCGAGTTTCCAATATACTTGTACATTTGGTGCCGTTATTCGGTGAAATCCGAACTTACGGTGGGTAGGACCGTTGACCGTGCTAAACAAGGAAGATGTTCAGCTTCAGGTTCATTGACTTCCCATCGGTCTCCGCATATAATGAGTTTACCGAACATATGTTCTATCGCGGAGGCGTGTCAGAATGCGCTCTATCGCTTACATACATATCCCGTTCTTGCATTCCGCCGCTCACGTGCTGCTCGATCCCAATCTTCGGGGCAAATCTTTCGCGGCGGTCAACAAAAACACCGTCATAGGAGTATCGCCCGAATTGTTCGCAGCAGGGGTACTCCCGGGGGCAACGCGCAGGCACGCGCGACAAACATGCCCAGGCGCGGTCTTTGTAGATCAAGAACCCGATGCCTACCCGCGTCTCGCCGGCAAGGTGTGGGACATCTGCTACGAACATACCCCGCTTGTTGAGCCTATCGCTGTAGACGGCGCATTCGCCAACTTCACCGGATGTGGCGACGCTCGGGCAATAGCCGATTCCATCGTGAGCGAATCCAGGGATAAGGCTAGTCTAGAGGTTCGAATAGGTCTGGCGGGCAATCGGCTCACGGCTAGGGTCGCAGTAGAAGCGGATGTGGGGATGGGCGCGAGCGTCAGCATCGGCGTTGGCGCCGGTCCCAATGACAGTGTCGGCGCCGGCGTAGCTGTAGTCCCCCGCTCAGAGCAGGTAATCACTGTCATCTCCGGCTCGGAGGAGCGATTTTTGTCGAAGCTACCGGTGAGTTCGCTCTGGCCGCTACCGTCGGAGACCGTCGACAAGCTCGTAAAGCTAGGGATCAACACAGTGGGCCAACTGCAAGCGGTTCCCCTATCCATGCTCACTTCCCAGCTGGGCGAAGCAGGCCTTGCGGCTCACTTGTTGAGCCGGGGCATCGACCGATCCCCGGTTCGTGCGACGTATCCAGAGGAAACGATTGAATGCTCCATGTCGTTCGACTTTCCCGTATGCGAGTGGCCCGATCTGGAGCAATGCCTGCGCGTATGCGCTTCTGAAATCGTGGCTAGGCTCAGCGCTTCAGGTAGCCGCGCTATATCCTGCATCGAACTCGAACTAGAGATGGCGCAACTTGAGAGCGCCGCCAGCGGCGTAGCCCCAAAGCGCGCCGGGAACAGCAGCGGCGACAGGGATAGCAGGAGCAGCGGCCCGGTACTGAAGCGCCATTACTTTCGCCGCCCCACCGACTCCTTGCAGCAAATCACGCGAGCTTTGATACACGCTGCCGAAGGCAGAGTGTCCGGGCCAGTGTCGGCAATACACGTCCTCGCTTCGGGGCTAGTAGCGCCCGCGGCGGTGCAGTTGTCCATATTCGGCCCGGCAGCACAACCCGAACCCGGGCAGCGTGAACTCGAGCACGCGATAGAGTCCGTACGGGAGAAATTCGGCGCAAGAAGCGTAACCACCGCAAATACTCTCGTAAGGTCGCGGCGCGACCGCATGCTGGCTGAATCGTTGCTCTAGTATCCTCCATGATATAGGCAACAACGTGGCAGTAACTATCTTGTCGGGGGATTCGTATTACTCTCGGGCGTCCCAGTGGCCCGTCAAAGCGGCCTTACGCAGGGATGTGGCGAGCAAAGCCGCGTTTAGCAGGGACTTACCGAGCCTGTCGGAAAACCATACGGCTTTTTCGCCGACTTGTAGGAATACCGTATGGTTCTGCACGGTTGGGCGAAATCCAAGGGCACTTTTGGGGGGGGGCAGAGCCTCCGTAGCGGCCCCAAATGGAATGTTCCGGAGGATACATATTACCC
>CAYZHL010000146.1:0-4129 GCA_964478095.1 uncultured Clostridia bacterium
CTTGGAAGCGGTAAGGTGCAGCCTGACGGCACAGTCAGCTTCGACCGGATCATGGGAAACAGCAAACAGGTATATGTAGGCAAAGTGATTCAGGATGCATCGGGCGGCTTGACCATGCAAGGCACTTTCGACTGCCTAATTACCGGCGGTAAGGGCCTGCCGTGGAGTGCCGTCCTAACCAAACCGTCGTCTAGCTCGGCGACTACAGCACAACCCCCGACTGCAACGCAGCCGACGGCGCCTCAGCCTGCGTATTTGCGGGCGGAGCGTGAGGCCAACAACGATATCGCCAGCGCAAACCCGATAGCGATAGCGACAGATGTCACAGGGGCCATAAACACCAACGGTGACATCGATATGTACAGGGTCAGCGTGCCCACGCATGGCACCTTCCACGTAACGTGCACACAGCCTGCCGACTTCTACATGGCGATACTGAATGAAGCAGGAACTCAGATCGCCGGCGGTGACTTGGGCTCTCCCGGACAAACGATGGTTCTCGATACAGACGTGTTCGAACCGGGCAATTGCTACATACTCGTGCGAGGGTACTCAAGCTCACACAGATCCGACACGCCGTACACGTTGAGGGCCGAATTCCGTGAAGCCCACGACGCCTTCGAGCCAAACGACAACATCCAGCAGGCGTCGACCGTCGTATCGGGCAAGCAGTTCGATTCCTTCATCTACCGGCCCGGAGACGTTGACTACTACCGGGTCGACACGTCAGGGCCCGCCAGTATCAAGGTCGCATCCACCCAGCCGGCAGACTACCATCTGTCTATCGTAGACAGCTCCGGAACGAGACAGTTGTATGGTGGCGACTTGGGTAGTCCAGAACAAGACATGCTCCTTGAAGGAGACGTATACGAGCCAGGCACTTACTATGTGGTGATGCGCGGGTACAACACCGACCGCTACAACATGCACACTCCATACACCATGACCATAACAGTCACACCTGGAGGGCCCGACCGGTTTGAACCCAACGATGCACCTGAGCAGGCTTCAGCGCCGCCGCTCGGGCAGCCGTTCGCAGCCTTCATATCCCGCCCGGGCGACAAAGACTACTACAAGGTGAACATCACCGGCCCCTCGCAGATAGTAGTGGAATCCGACCAGCCGGCCGACTACTGGATGGGCATACTCGGCCCTGACGGCGCCACCGTACTGACTGGAGAGGATTACGGAAGCACAGGAAAGCCCATGGCAGCGGCGCATTATCTGTTCGAGCCCGGCGTCTACTACGTACTCATGCGCGGGTACGGCGCCAACTACTACAACATGCACACTCCATACAACATGAAGATCGACGTCAAGCCGGCGCTGAAGGATCCCGCCGAACCCAACGACTCGGCAAGCCAGGCCAAGGGCCTCCAGCTCGGGCAGCCGGTAAATGGGGTCATATCCACCGAAACCGATCAGGACTGGTGGTATTTCGATGCGCCGCTTCTGGGCAAGGTACGAATCACCTGCACGCAGCCGGCCGATTTCAGGCTCAGAGTTGTAGACTCCACCGGGAAGGAGATAACCAACCAGGACCTAGGCTCCAAGGGGGCGCTCATGGACCTCACCTTGCAGCTCTTGCCGATGTCGAGGTACTACGTAGTCGTGCAGCCCTGGTCCAAGGGTCATTTCAACATGCATGAGGCGTATCAGCTGACTGTTAGCCCCGCCAAATAGGCCGTATGCACAGGATGGAATAGCGAAGACGCAAGTAGGCGCGGATTGACGCAGATTAACGAGGATTGCACAACAGCGGCGTGCTTCTCTTGGGAGGCACGCCGCTTGCGCAACATGGACCATGCTTAAGCTATGTACTGGTTGTGCACGGAGCACGTGTGTCAGACCTTTTCCGAGACAATGATCGCGAAGTAGTAATCCGAGAACGGATCATAGCCCCTGACAAACGACTCAGCGCTAGCATTTATGGTGTATCTCCCGGTCACTGAGGGGGCGAACATGACAATCGGAACATCGTCGTCTAGTTCATCCCAGGCAATCTCCGCACCGCTGGCGGCATACACGCGGATATCGAGATCCGCGATTGCCGGACCTCCTATCCCCATGATGATAAAGGTAGTGCCCGCATCCAGCTCAATGGCTGTGGTGTAGCTGCCGCCAAGAACGAGACTATCCACCTCCAGCCGCCAGACTATGCATCCATCCTCCACCAGGGTCTCTAGCGCCTTAGCCACAAGCTCCAGGATCCCTGCAAGCTCCCTCGCCTCTTCGACCTGGGCCGACGCCCCGACTGACGCCGCTAGGATAAGCAAGGCAGCCAGCGCCATCACCTGGGTAGGCAGAGGCTCGAACACTGGTATGGCCAGGGGCATCCTCATCGCCTCTCCCGGATGGCGCAGATCCCAAACATCGTCGTTCACCGCCATCCAGTACTCCCGGGCGGAGTGTCGCAATCGCCAAAATAGTCTAGGTACACCTCGTCTGCACTGAGCTCCCCTGCCCGCTGGGGCGATAGACTGCCCAGATACAAGATCAACGCGTCCCAGCATGGCTGAAGATCAGATCATTTCTTTCGTTCAGGTGTCCGATGCGGTCCAGGGTTTCGTCGCTCAGCTTGTCGAACTGCGCACGATACCGCCGTTCCTCCTCCGTCATACCTTCCTCAGCTTCTACGCTAGTGGACACTCGAATCTTCACGGGGCGCGCCAGCGCGCCACGCTCGATGAGTTCAGTTGGCTCAACCTGATGAATGATATTGCCGCCGAAAAGGCTGCTCAACATGGAGTGTTCCGAACTTCTGTCTATTGCCGCTGGGGCGAAGGCCAGGGCGTCCGGCGGAGCGGTGTGATGGGGAACCTCGGTCGAAAAAACAGGCGTAGCGCTGGGCTTTGCTGAGCCTGAGGCCGCCCGAGGCCGCCCGCCCCCGTAGCCTTCAGCATTCTGGCGTCTCTAGCTGGGCCTGCAGGTATTTGCGCTCTTCAAGGCTCAAGGCGGCAATTCTTTGCTGCATGTGTGCAGGAAATTTCCTTCGTGACGGTTTCGGGCCATGTGACTGTCGCCAGACGGCATTACCTGCGCCATAACAGTGCCAATAATGGACTCATCTATCCCGTACCGCGCCCACATCCCGTACACTGGCGCCTCTGGACAACTCGTCTGCCCCCGGCATACCACTTATTGGCTGCATTCCGGCAAAGCTAGTGCTCTCAGCGCACTCACGTGGAGGTTTTCTGCCGTGTGAGTGCAAAAAACCTCCGCCTAGCGCCTCAAAAGCGGAAATAGATTGCACAGATACCCCCTATGGGTATCCCTCATGGCGCCGCGCCGAAATCTGTTCGGGCTACCGCCATACGCTCCCTGACGCAGGCGAGTCCTACAGGCAAGGCATTCACTATGTAGGCAAGATGTGCATCCCTTCCGGTGATATGGGTAACGCACAGCTCCTTATCGGCAGATCTATGTGGCAATCCCTGCATGTTCGAGTATACTCTACCTGCGTCATTACTCCTTCCCTGTTCTTGTTGTCTCGTCGCTGCAATTCTCCCTCGGGCGCCTCAATTAGGGTAGTTCCATCGTGATAGTGTAGCGAGGTTCCCCTGGGATACTGACCCCTCGCATCTCGACGTCGATGGTGACTACCTCTTCATCGTAGAGAGGCTCATGAGGAACGGCGAAGAAGAACATGAGCCCACCTGCGAACCTGCCTAAGGCCGCTTTATCATACGCATCCCTTGAAACCCTCCGGAGGAACTATGTCAGTCGTTGGCGAAAGATCCTCCGACGATCAGCGTTCTCGCAGAGACGCCTGCAGAGGAGGTTCATCCGGCTTGGCTCTAGAGTTGCTTACCGTCTCTTCCAGAAAGATGACGCAGGCGCAGGCCGACGATGTCATCCAGCTGTGTTCGCAGGTATTCGATTGCGACTACTCCTACTACATGAGCCTGCCGCTCGGTCGAGTTCATGTGCTCGGGTACCTCGATGGCCTGCTGGTATCGCACGCCCTATGGCTCGACCGCCGCCTACGCATCGGCAGCGGCCCGTGGCTGAACACGGCATATGTCGAGGGCGTCGCAACGCGCGAAGGTTGCCGCGAACACGGGTTCGGTTCGGCGGTGATGCAGCGTCTGCAGTGCGAGATAGCCGGTTACGACTTAGGCGCGCTTTC
>CAYZHL010000146.1:4223-4976 GCA_964478095.1 uncultured Clostridia bacterium
ATGATCGAAACACCCGACGAGTGTGTGTTGGTGTACCGCACTCCGCGGACAGGGCAGCTCGATATCACCTCGTCCCTGACAGGAGAGTGGCGACCGTTCGAGCTGTGGTGATATCGTCAGCCGCGCCCGCCGCCAATGGCCAGGTTTAGAGGCCATGCAAACGACATTCCATGAGCGCCGCCGGTGTATGTACAGATGTCCTGCAAAACCCGCGAGATGCCGCCTTGAACGCCGCATTTCGGCATAGGCTCAACTCCTCCTTTGATCTCGTGTGCCCGCCGGAGGAACCTCGACCTTCGCCGGCGAACAGAACCAGCGGTAGCGGTACTACGGGCAAAGCTGCATGATGAGGGGTGCAACGACGAAAACCATGGGACGTATCATGCTGGTTGGCGCTATTGCGGTCGAGCTTGTGTTCGCAGCATATTGCATTCACTCAAGATCATATCAGGCAACTGTGCGGAGTGTCATGCGCATAGTCGCCTTCGCTGCGTTCATCCTGCTCGTGAAGGTGTCCATCATAGAGTGGAGTATCCGCTGGTATGCGTGTGCGGCCTTGCTGCTGGTGTGGGCATTGATGGGGGCAATAGCGCTCGTACGGAGAGCCGGCGGCGGTCGGGCATTCAGAAGAGGCAACGCGATCAGAAGATCCGTCTTGACGCTGCTTGTTGTGCTGCTTGCCCTCAGCCCCGCCCTAGTATTCCCGCAGTACAGACCTTTGGAGACCGCCGGCGAATACGGTGTCGAAACGGT
>CAYZHL010000146.1:4986-6076 GCA_964478095.1 uncultured Clostridia bacterium
TACTCCAGCACCGGCGCGCCGAGGAAGCTAACCGTACAGTATTGGTACCCCGAAAACGCCGTGGGCGGATATCCCCTTGTAGTCTTCTCCCATGGGTCGTTCGGAGTAAAGTCGAGCAACCTGTCGCTCTACAGGGAGTTGGCCAGCCACGGTTATGTTGTGTGCTCAATCGACCACACGTACCAGTGCCTGTTCACCACCGACACACGCGGAGACACATCATTGCTTGATAGAGGCTTCATGCACGAGGTGCTCTCTGAGAACGCCAAGAGCGACAAGGTGCAGAGCTATGGGTACTATCAGAAGTGGATGAGTATACGCACAGGCGACATCAACTTCGTGATCGATTATGCCCTCAGCAGAGCGACAAGCGGCAATCCCGACGCCGATAGTCATGATCCTGTGTACGCACTCATCGATGCAACGCAGATCGGCGTTATGGGGCATTCATTAGGAGGTTCCGCCGCATTGGGAATTGGCAGGACTAGACATGATTTGGGTGCGGTCGTTGCTTTGGAGTCGCCCTTCCTGTGCGATATTGTCGGCGTAGACAACGGGGAGTTTGTGTGGGATGAAGAGACATGCCCCGCGCCCGTGTTGAACATCTACTCAGACAGCTCATGGAGCCATCTGGGCGAATGGCCGCAGTATGCTGCCAATTCGAAGCTGCTCGTGGATACAGAGGCGACCGCTTACAGCGTACATATGCAAGGGGCAGGACACCTTACCCTGACAGACCTGGCGCTTACGAGTCCGTTCCTGGCAAGAATGCTCAACGGACACAAAGCGCGCATAGACGCAAGGTATTGCCTAACCACCATAAACCATTTGGTGCTGGAGTTCTTCGACTACTACCTGAAAGAGAAAGGCGAATTCGCGCCGCAGGCGGTCTATAGCGAAATCGCGCAGTAGATACAGTGCCAGACCAATCGATCGGAGGAGCCCTGATGAGAACCGACTTTCTGGAACGAATGGGGCAGCACTGCTAAGGAGGCATCTGCTAAGTGACCGACAATCAGCAATCCCAGAACAGACTGCTCGAACAACTGATCGCATTCCGTGACGAGCGGAAATGGGATCAATTCCACAC
>CAYZHL010000146.1:6086-6863 GCA_964478095.1 uncultured Clostridia bacterium
GCCCAAGAACCTCGCCTCCGCTCTCGTCGTAGAGGCGTCCGAACTCCTATCGATATTCCAGTGGACCCCCGACCCAGAGCTCGACGTCAGATGCGTCGAAAAACGCGAGGAGATCGAACACGAAGTTGCAGATACCTACATATACCTTCTCTTCCTTGCCTATGCCCTCGGCATCGATCTCGACGAAGCCGCGAAAAGAAAGATGGCCCTGAACGCCGAACACTACCCAGCAGACAGGGCCAGGGGAAACGCCAGGAAGTACACCGAGTTGTGATGGCCAGCTCCGGCGTCGACAGAAGGAGGAATCGTGATGGCGCAAAGATCAATCATCATCATAGGAGCCGGGATTGCCGGGCTGGCGGCAGGCTGCTATGCACAGATGAACGGGTATAGCACCGAGATCCACGAGGCGCACGACAAGCCGGGAGGGCTTTGCACCGGATGGAAGCGCAAGGGCTATACTATCGATGGCTGCATTCATCACCTGGCCGGAGCAAGCCCAAGGGCCGAGCTCTACAGGCTATGGGAGGAACTCGGCGCAGTTCGGGGGCGCGAAATGGTGTTTCACGATACCCTGACACAGGTAGAGTCGGCCGACGGCCGCGTCCTCACTGTGTATACAGACATTGACCGTCTGGAGCAGCACATGAAGCAGCTGTCGCCAGCCGATGCCAGTCTCATTGAGGAGTATCTTGATGGGGCCCGAAGGTTTGCCCGTGTTGACCTGTTCTCGCTGATGGCCATGACTCCGCTGCAGGCCGCGCGGAAGGCGTGGCC
>CAYZHL010000147.1:0-614 GCA_964478095.1 uncultured Clostridia bacterium
TCGAGGCTGCTTTCGAGTACTTGCGGGTCCCCTACCGCCCGAGTCACCACAGGGTTGACTGGAATCGGTCGCTGGTTGACGAGGACTTGAGGGCCCGCCGACCTTATCGATGAGGTAGCAATCAATCGCTGCCCGCCCACTTCAATACCCTGAGCTCCCGCGGCGAACAGCTCGTTCACCACGTCGCGGATATCCTTTTCCTGAACAACCTCTTCGTTCACAAACCCGCCGTCGGCATCGTACATCGACACTGCTATTCCCCGCCCCGTGAGCGCTGCGTGGCCCGCGGTGCGCCTGAGCTCTTCCAGCGACAATCGAAGGGAGTCGACCTCGTCGCGGAGGAGACGTATCCTATCTTGCATGGTTCGAGCCGTGATCACGTTGGCCTTTCCGGCCGATATTTCGATATCGATGGGCGCCGCCAGGCCAGCGAGCGCCGGGCTTTTCTGTATGGAGTCGATGGCCGCAAGCGACAGCACACGAGTGGGATCCTCCACGACTACCCGTCCGTCCTGGCCGGCTGAGACTGTGATCATGGCCTGCCCAGTCACGGCTATCACCTTCGGATCGGAGTTCACGATGGCGAGCACTGCTTCGCGCCGCCTATTCTCCTG
>CAYZHL010000147.1:624-6838 GCA_964478095.1 uncultured Clostridia bacterium
ATGACATCTCCGGTAGCGCGGCCGTAGTAGCCGATGATGTACGCAATACCCTCCGCGTCGCCCGCCTTGGACACCTCGAACTTGAACTTGGCGAGAGCCTCCCGCACCGCAGTGTTGCGGTCCAACCCCAGCTTGGCAGCTTGAGACTCATAGTAATCTGCCAAAGACATAGCTCCTTCGCGCAGAAGAGTAGTGCTAGAGACCTCGCCTGGGAAGGTTATCAGCTCGGCGGCTCGCGCCAGCACCAAGATATTGATGAACAGAAGCACTATTATGATGCCCGTGAGCCACTGCCGCTGCCTGCGGACGCTCTTGCCCTTCACCTTGGTGTTGGAAGCCATCTACGGTTTCACCCCGCCTTGCGAGATCATGGATACGAGCCGCGGGCCGAAGATAATTATGCCCACTACTGCCGCCCCCACGGCGGCCGTCAGAACAGCGCCCGCCGCTATGTTCTTCACCTTCGCCGCCAGGGGATGGTACTCCGCAGTGACCATGTCGACTAGATGCTCCAGTGCTGTATTGACCATCTCTGCGACTATCACGATCACAGTGGCCAAGACCACGACAGCGATCTCCAGGCTACCGAGGCGCAGCGCATGCGAGAGCAACACTGCCAGTATAGCCGCGACGATGTGTATGCGCATGTTACGCTCGCTCCTGAGTGCCTGAACCATTCCGGTCGCCGCGAACCTGAAACTCTCGCCTAAGTTACGAGCCTTCAAACTGCCCGCCCCCACATGCTACATTGCATACGTCAGGAGGCTGTAGCTACCTCGGAAGCCCAATCTGATTCATGACTGACTCCTCGATCTCCCTCATCCGCAAGGCGCCGGTTTCGGTTTCGTGGTCATGCCCCAGAAGGTGCAGCACCCCGTGGACAGTAAGGTAGCATACCTCTCGCTCCAACGAATGGCCAAAGCCCGCAGCCTGCTCCAGTGCGCGGGGAAGCGATATCACAACATCACCCAGCAGATGACTCTCGAGGACGCCGGCATCATCCCAAGCGTCGAAGTCATCCGGCGGGATTATGTTCGGCAGGTCAGGGCATTCTACCAGCTCAGCACAATCGCCTTCGTAGGCCGCCAGCTCGTCCGGGTCGTCCATGGGAAACGACAGGACATCAGTGGGCCCTTCCACTCCCCGATACTCCGCGTTCAACTGCGCTATCTCTGAGTCGTCAACGAAGCTCACATCTACTTCGAAATCGTCATGTCCCATTGTCAGCTTGAGTGCTATTTCGACTGCCTCCTTCACTTTTCCCTCCAGCACAGGCGCCACTTCGACCTCAGTCTGCCTGTTCACTATCTCGGCGGACATTTGTCGCCTCTCCTTCCCGGTCTTCCCGGTCTTCCCGCTCCGCCCGCTCTGCCCTGTCTCCATTGCTCTGGTCTTCCCGGCCTCCATGGTTAGCAGGCCCGACCGGCTGATCTTTGGATCCCGAAGTCTTCAGGTCGGGGTATTCGACACGCTCATGATACACTCCCGACAACACATCGAGAAAAGCATTCTCGATGGCGTACAGATCCTTGAGCGTAACGTCGCACTCGTCAAGCTGGCCGTCGGCGAGTTTGCCCCTGACTACCTTCTTCACAGTGCCCTGTACTTGCCACGGCGACACATCTGACTGGGCCCTGACCGCCGCTTCAACCGAATCGGCCAGCATCACTATGGCGGCTTCGCGCGTCTGCGGACGAGGACCAGGATACCTGAAGTCCTTCTCGTCTACTGACTGATCTCGGCCATTCTCCGAGGCCCGCTGATAGAAGAATGACACAAGCCCCGTGCCGTGATGCTGCTGGATCAGGTCAACCACCGACTTGGGCAGCTTGTACTGCTTGGCCAGTTCCACACCGTCTTTGGCATGAGAAGTAATCACCAGCGTCGATAGGGCCGGGCTGATCTTGTCATGCGGGTTTGCCTGAGCGAACTGGTTCTCCACGAAGAAATACGGCCGTTTGAGCTTGCCCACATCATGGTAGAGCGCTCCCACTCTCACCAGCAAGGCATCTGCGTCTACAGCTTGAGCCGCCGTTTCAGCTAGATTGCCCACGAGTATTGAATGATGGTACGTCCCCGGCGCCTCAAGCAGAAGACGTCGGAGAAGCGGATGCCCCGGATTAGATAGCTCCAGCAGACGCATGGGGGACGTCACGCCGAAAATGGATTCGAAAAACGGCAGCGAACCTACGGTCATCACCGTAGACATCATCCCGTTCACGAAACCCCAGTACCACCTGGAAAGAATCTGCGGCTCCCCAAAGGCAAAACCGTAGAAAACGGAAACCGCAGCCGCAGCGCCCCCAACGAACACGACAGCCCGGGTCATGCTAGTCCTGTCACGCAACCCTGGAACTGCGTAGGCGCCGGCTGCCCCGGCCGCCAGCGCCGCCAGCATCGCAAAGGCATCACCGCGCAGTATGATGCCGATCAGCGCCGCCACCGACAGGTTGACTGCCATTGCCATCTCGAGAGACAGTAGAGACGAGATGACCATCGACGCAAATGCCGCTGGTATGAGATACGGGGCAAAGTCAGGCGCCAGGCTCACCAGCACGCTGGCTGAAACGAGGACCACTATGCCCGCCACCGCGCACAGAGCCAAGCTCCCTTCGGCCGATGACAGCCTGGGGGTGAACCTGCGAACATAGGCGGCTGTATATGCGACCGCCATGGCCGTCAGTGCCACCACGCCTGTCCAGCCCATGATGCTTCCCCGCGAGCCCAGGAGGCCCAGATCGGAAAGCACCGCTATCTGCTCGTCAGTTGCCGCGTCACCCCTTCTGATGATGCTCTGTCCCTTCTGAATGTATACGGGCTGAACCAAGCGGGCCTGCTCTTCGGCAGCCTTCTCCACTTTCGCAAGATCCAGCGACAGATTGGGGCGAAGAGCCCCAACGACTACCCTGGACACCGCCTTCACCCACTGAGGCGACAACCCGGCCCGTACCAAGTCGTCAGGAATGCCCGAGGCCACCTTCTGAAGGTTGGCATCGGTGATACGTATCTCGCGCATTGTGCGACCAACCAGCGACGTCGCAACCTGCCTGACCGAGTCGAACTCGTCATCGGGAACCTGAGCCAGGCCTTCCAAATCCGCAGCCGACAGACTGAGAGTGTCAGTCGCCCCGCCCAGTTTCTTGGCTGCCGCTCGCGCCACAGCCTGAGGCGTCTTGTCCGAATTGCCTTCCCGCTCCGCTGCCACCGCATTGAACACGGCGTCCACGGATTCCTCCGCCATGTAGGAGTAGGACTGGCTGATCTCGTAATTCTCAAGCGAATTCGGAGCGCTCTTCATGTAGGCCTTGCGAGCCTCTTCTCTCAGCTTGTCCGTGGCCACGCGGTTCACAATCGTCCTGGGCGACTCGATGTCCCTCTTGGCGAACTGCCCGACCTCGAGAGCAACAGACTGGGGCAGGACAGCGTACGCAATGATGAGGGCCGATACTGCCACAGTAGCCAGAGCTATCATCGCTCTGCCGCCGACAAACGCCCTTATCATGGAACCCACGCGCTGCGCACGCTCGCCTAACCGCGACTCCATAGACAGTGTCACTCCTCTTCGCGCCGATCCGGGCTCATGTCGGCGCGCCGTGCATCAAATCGCTCATATGCACGGATGATTCTCTGAACCAACTCGTGCCGTACCACGTCTTGGTCCGAAAAATACACGAACTCGATCCCGTCGATGCCTACAAGCACAGTGCGCACTTCCTCCAGCCCCGAGAAACGTCTCCTCGGCAGGTCTATCTGGGTAATGTCGCCAGTGACCACAGCCTTCGACGAAAACCCCAGCCTAGTGAGGAACATCTTCATCTGCTCAGGGCTGGTATTCTGCGCCTCGTCCAGTATTATGAAGGCGTCATCCAAGGTTCTGCCGCGCATATAGGCAAGCGGCGCTATCTCAATGATCCCGCGCTCCCTGTAGCGCTCGTACACCTCGAGCCCGAGTATGTCGAAGAGCGCGTCATAGAGCGGCCTGAGGTACGGATCTACCTTCTCCTGCAGGTCGCCTGGGAGAAACCCCAGCTTCTCGCCTGCCTCCACTGCCGGGCGCGTCAGTATGATCCTGCTCACCTGCTTGGACTTTAGGGCCGCAATTGCCATGGCCATCGCCAGATACGTCTTGCCTGTACCTGCAGGCCCTATTCCGAATACTATGTCGTTGTTCCTGATTGCGTCGATATAATGCTTCTGCCCGACTGTGCGGGGCCGAATCTGCTTGCCCCTGGCTGTCACCTGTACCACATCGGCCAGCACTGTCGAAAGCGTTTCGGGCCGACCATCCTGCGCCAACATCACCGAATACCTCGTCTCCCTGCCGGAAATGCGATTGCCCGCGCGCACCGCCGACTGCAGGTCCGAAAGGACGCGGAGCACCTTCTCCACTACTTCCTGAGACCCTACCACAGTCACCTCATTGGCACGGGCCATGATCTTGCATCCGAGCATCCCTTCGACGAGTCGTAAGTTCTCGTCGCGGTTGCCGAACAGCGCAGCAGCTTCCGTATTACCCTCAGTACAGAATCGTGCCTCCACAACCGGATTGCTCAAATGAGACTGTTCCCCCCATTTTATCTCATTCGTCGAACGGACTCGACGACCTACCTCGCCAAGAGACTCGCCGACGCCCTTACCTGCGGTACGCCTATGTCCTCAAGAGTCTCTATTGTGATTCGCACGTCCACCGCGGAAGGCTCGAGCGATTGATCGGATACTTGCTCGCTGAGCCTAACGACCCTGGCCTCGCCAGGCACTTGAGACATTGCTGCCGACAACGCCAAATCGCGTGCCGCGGAGTACGCCTGCTCACGTGAGAGCTGAACCAACTCCACGTGAAGCTCATGCCGTCTAATTCTGATAACTTCGACAAGACTGCCACCGTCCCTGCCCGGGACGAGAGTGTTGGAAAACTGCTCAGTATCATATGCCTCGAACCTGCCCGTCCGCCCCAGGCGCAGCTCAGCTCGTGCCAGGCGGAGCACATACTGATCGGCCGTACGTCCCGTCCTAATCCTTTGCTCAATGGTGAGCGGAATGCGCGCCTGCCCGACGCGCCATACACGCCCCTGCACCAGAGCCCGAGCGTGGACAACCCCATCGCTTCCGCCAGGCGCTGCCCTGCCGGTCACCATGATCTGGCCCCGAACTACCGTATCACCCTCTCGGACGACGGCATCGCCAGCCAGGAGTATCAGCCTCGCTATGACTGCATCCGTGGAGGCAGCTATGTCGATGGGTCCTTCCGGGATCTCAGGCGCCACCTTGGGCGCCACTCGAACCGTAAGCATCGTTCCGCGCAGCTCGACGCCCACCCATGCCAATTGCAGGAGTGAACGCGTGATCTCGCGCCTGATCGCGTCGCAGTCCACTCTGTGGCGAAAGGTCCAGCGCCGCACGCCCATCGCCTGCAGTACCTCGAGGATCTGTTCACGCTCAGGCGACTCCGCGCCAGCGACTTCGATGGTCCACAGAACCGAAGAAGAACCGTACAGCACGGCAAGGAAAAGGACGGCGCCGAGGACCAGGAACCTCCTGCGAAGAAGGCGCGCCACGATAAACGCCGCTCCAACCCGTTCCTCGATCGCCGCCCGGCAACCCGAGGCCCTGAGCACCGGGCCCAGTCGCCTGTAACCATCTACACTCGTTCTGACTAACATCATGCCGGGGCCAAGCATCGTGACGTCTGCCAGCTCAATGCGGTAGGCCGCCGCCGTGTTGACAAACCTCTCCGGCGCTCGCCCTTCGACCCGAATTATAACATATCCGCGGAGCCAGTCCCACAATCCAGCCCCTACCATTTCAGGGTGCCTCCTGATTAGCGCTGCCAGGTGTGGCACTACCAACCCAGCCTGAGAACTCCACCCGATCGAACCATCCGTCTGCCACAATCTGCTCGCGGCTGATCCCGCGGATGCGCAGACGCCTGCCGGTTATGTCGATCTGGCCTGCAGGCGTGTCTATCTGCAGATGGCTTGGCGTATACTCCACCAAACCTCTGTGGTTATCGAGCACAAGTCGAGCATTCCCCTCGAAGCTCATGCGTGGCATGTTGAGCGCAATGTCCACAGGCACCCCGAGAGCATCCGATACCCGACGGGCGCCTGGAACGCCGCGTCGGCCGGCGTCGTGGACACCGCGGCGGCCTGCAATCCCCTGCCGGTCCGCAGTCCCCTGTCGGTCCGCAGTCCCCTGTCGGCCCATTGCGTCGTCG
>CAYZHL010000148.1:0-6822 GCA_964478095.1 uncultured Clostridia bacterium
CCGAAACACCTAAGCGTCGCATACTGAAAAGCGACATGGCCGCCGTCGTCGTGGACACGGTAGAAAAGTCCTCCATTTGAGCACACTATCACCGACCGATGAAACTGGGAGGTGACGGTATGACTCAAGTGAGATGCTCAGTCGACACATGCCAGTACTGGGGCGAAGGTCAGGTATGTCGGGCTGACTCGATCTGGGTGCGCGACAACACGGCGGGCGGCTCCCTCCGCGGTGCTACGGGCTCCACCCGCATGGAGATCGCCGATGAGCCTGGAACGGTGATCCGGCCCGGGCAGACCACTGGCACGCACTCAGGCTCCTCTGCCAGCACATCCACGGAAACGTGCTGTGGAACCATGAAACCACGTGGGGGGCACGCCGGCACACACGCAGGCAAACATGGCGGCAGGAAGGGAACATAATCACGAAAACACCGAGGCTCTCCCGGTCAAATGGAACCCCGGTGCACAATCGGCTGAGCGGCCAGGTTGTCAGGCTATCTGCCTGGCAACTTGGCTTATCATAGCCGCCACTCCTGTGCGGCTGGCGTATACGACTTTTCCGGCCCTATTGCGATTGCCTGTATATGTATTGCTGACTGAATGCTTCAGCGGCTTGTTGGTCCAGATGACCACCAGGTCGGCCCACCTGACATACGCCTCTGCAAGCTGGGTTGCCCTGCCCGCCCTTGTTCCGTCGACGAACCTGAACTCTACGCTCTTCCCCCGTACCTGCCTCGCTATCTCTACATGATCTGCGTTGGTTCCTCCGACTATCAGAACGCGGAAGATCCCATGCTGCTGAAACAGGTGGCTCGCGACCTCCAGGCACCTCCGCGAGTTGTTCCCTCCACAGATCCGACAGCCTGCGGGCGAAACCGTTACAACCTGCCGCGAACCGCATTCGAGCTCAGCCATGGCCTGGCACAGCGGGTCGCTACATGCGCGGTACAGCTCTCCTGCCAGCGCCTCTCGGACACGCGGCAGCTTGGCGATGTGTATGTTCGTTTTCCTGGCGCTTGTCAACCCTTTGCTAATCAGAACCTCACGAGCCGTCTGAAAGGCAGGCAGAGTGTCGAAACCTTCTTGCGTCAACAGATCCGCTATGGCGATGTCTTGAGCCATTTGGTCAGCCTCCCATCTCGCTTTGGTGTGAACAGCATATCACACAGCCCTGGCGTCACTTTGTCACAACTCGCGCCGCCGGGTCAGATCTCGGGCATACTGAAAATGGGCATCGCCCATGTGAAGGTTCCGGCGCAAGCCATGGCGAACCAGATAATGATACTAGCTGATGCGGCGTTCTTCGTCTCCGGAGAGAGGAGCATTGCCTGATGCGAAACAAGAGGAACAAGGGCGACTGGAGGCCTCCAGGGGCGCCCGGCGACGATACCCACGGCCCGACTGATGACTATCCAGATACCCGTGACATCATGGAAAAGCCCGCCTCGCTGGGCGGGCCGGTGTGGCTTCAGCGGGTTTTCCGGCCCAGGTCGCCCCTGGCCGTCTTGCTGACCCTGATGGCGATCGGCATAGGGATAATGGCCTACACAGAGGGCGATCCCAGGCGCGTGATCCGGCTATATCCACCGTGGCAACCCGGAGAGATCAGCCGCCTCCAGGCACGCGATCGCGGCGGCCGCCCGTTGCTTACATGGGAACTAGACGTAGAGTCTCAGGGTTCGCAAACG
Source organism: uncultured Clostridia bacterium (assembly GCA_964478095.1). Lineage (GTDB taxonomy): Bacteria > Bacillota > DTU025 > DTU025 > DTU025 > UBA5389. The sequence continues at coordinate 1,691 of CAYZHL010000148.1, forward strand.
GTCCTTGTCTCGAATCGCGATGCAGCGGGCTTCCACGAAAGAGCCGCCGTCACCGTGGATCCCCGTACGCTCATCCCCGCAAGGACCGAGTTTGATCGCGAGTCTGTTGAGGGGCGCGTCAAGTACACAGCCGAATACGGATCGGAAGATGTGACAATCAAGGCCGATCTTCCCCGGGGCCATGAGGAAGCTGCAATAAGGCTGCCTGAGCGCCCGTTCTACGATGCCGAGCAGCTCGCCATGGTCATTCGAGCCCTCCCCCTCTACGGCAATTTCCGGTGCACTCTCAGGAGCGTCGTGACACGAGCCGGGGCACAGGACAGCGTGATCCTCCGCGTTCGCGGCAAAGAGAGTGTCTCGGTCCCGGCAGGGCGTTTCGAGGCCTGGAAGGTAGACATCATAGGATCCGACCAATGTGCTTGGATTGCGGTGGCGCATCCACATCAGCTTGTCAAATACGAGGAACGGAAAACAAGCATCCTCAGCGAGCTGACAGAGTACATAGAAGGGACTGCCGCCCCGACCGGGGAATGACCTACAGAGGGCTTGCATGACATGACTGCATTGATGGAGTGGGCTTTGGACGTCTTCGGACGTTTCGGCGCCGCCGGCCTCTTCGTTGTGGCCTTCGCGGAATCGAGCTTCTTCCCAGTTCCGCCAGACGTGATGCTTCTGCCTATGTGCATAGCGCATCCTCAGGCAGCCGCTGGGTATGCGGTCATCACCACGGCCTCATCCGTACTCGGAGCAGCGTTCGGATATCTGGTGGGGGCACGCGGAGGCCGCCCTCTGCTGCTCAAGTTCACCGACGAACAGGGGCTGCGCACCGTTCAGAGGCTATTTGACAAGTACGGCGGCTGGGCAGTGGGCATAGCTGCCTTCACCCCGATTCCATACAAGGTGTTCACCATCGCCTCGGGGATTTTCCGTGTGCGACTCACTCCCTTTTTCACAGCCTCGATCGTTGGGCGAGGCGGTCGTTTCTTCCTCGAAGCAGCTCTGGCGGTGAGATATGGAGAGGCTTTCAGGGAGATAGTTGGCCCAAGGTTCGAAGCCATCACCCTTTTGGTGGGCTTGGCGGCTGCTGTTCTCGCAATTGCCCTCGGAAGAGCACGTAGACGAGCGGGCACTGATGTCGGAACCGGCGCCGTCGCCGACCGTTGGTTCGCCAGGGTAAGGCTGCCGGGGCCGGTAGCGCGATTCAGCCGGCAGCGCAGGAACGCCCTAGCAGAGTGGTTCGTATACCTCCTGGCAGGTTTCATCTTCCTTCTCATACTGATGGAAGAAATCGCAGAGCTTGCCGCGTCAGGCGCCATACCCATCATTCATAGTGTGGACACGCGAATCGCTCTGGCCATCACGTCAGTCCGCCATCCTGCTCTCACCTGGGTGCTCATGGGCGCGGCCTTCTTGACCTCATATCCGGCGGTCTTTGCCGGGCTCGGGCTGGCGGTATTCCTGTTCATGTCGCGCCCCGGCGGTTGCAGGCGCATCCAAGCTGCAGCTCTCGTCTCGTGTGTACTGGGATCAGCCGGGCTGGCCATCCTCGCCGGGCTGACCCAGAGCATCGCTGGTCCGATGCCGGCAGCAGGCGTGCCTCAGCTACTTACGAGAAGCGCCGGGGCGGGAGGGCTGCTGGTGTCCGCTTGTTTCTACGGCATGCTGTCCGTCATCTTAAGACGGCATGCCGCCACCGCCGCCTCTCTCGGCCCGGTCATGGCAGCGTACATCCTGGTGGCCTCCAGCGCGTTCGCATGGGTCTACCTGGGGCTGGCATGGCCGTCGGAGGCGGCCGCGGAGCTTATCGCAGCAGGTATGTGGTTGCTGATCTGCGGGCGGCTAATGGCTCTAGTTGAGCGAAACCAGCTCTCGTGACGAAGCGCGTGAGAAGCGCCCGCGGCGCAATAGGCTGTGCGGGCGCTTCTCGATTCGGCGGCTCAGTTGCCTGCATGCGGGCAATTGCTGCAGAACCCGCGACCCCGACCGTTCCTCTGTCCCTGCCTCTGACCGCGACCTAGACCGCATTCGCTCTGTCCGTTGGAGCCTGCGAGAATTGATGCGTATCTTTCGGGCGAGATGTGTTCCGGCTTGTACTCCGCGCTTCGTGCCTTCAGCTGCCCTGCAAACGACCTCATGTGGTTTTCGGAACCGGCGATCAGGGCATCGTAGAGAGCCGAGATATCGCGATTTGTGGTCTTTGCCCTTAGTGCCTCCAGGTCGCTGATATCTATGTCCTCGATTGCCGCCCCCGCTGCGAGGGCTGCCTCCATGGACTCTGATCCCTTCTTGACAAGAGCGTCATACAACCTCTGCAGGCTCGCGTCGGTGAACTCGCCCGGCTTGGCCGAAGCCGTGGGATCGCTTAGGCCAAGCGCCTTCAGCACTCCGCGAACATGCTCGATATGCCTTTGTTCAGCGCTGGATGTGTTCCTGAACATCCCGAGCCCCCAGAGATCGAACATCCTGGCATACACATCGCGCGCCAGCTTCTCCTCTTCTACCATGTACACAAGGCCCGCCTTCTCCTCTGCCGAAACCTCAGGCGCCTCAGCTGCCGAGGCCGTGAATATGCCGCCCACTCCCAGCGCCAGTCCGGCCACGAGCGCCGACACGAGCAAAGTGGCGAGCAAGGTTCCCATCTGCGCGGTTTTCCTAGAAGTCTTGTTCATGTTGCTGTTCGCCTCCATCCAGATGTCCTACGGACTGTTCTCACCTCGGATGATATCGGCACAACCTCAACATTACCTCAACAGCGCTTCAAATATCTCATTGATGTTCATTGTTTGGATAGCGACTGCGTATCGTCTCCGGATCTCAGGCGAATCCAGGCCCTCGTCCCGCGGCCTTCCTCCGATTCTAGGCCTGCCTCGCCACCCATAGTGGTGACGAGCGCACGGACAATGGCCAGACCCAAGCCGGATCCGGGACTGCCCTTGGCGCGGGCTCGCTCCGAGCGTGAAAACCGCTCCCAGGCGCGACTAACCTCCTCGGAAGTCATGCCCTCGCCTGTGTCGGTGACCCCCAGCTCGATCCGGCCGTTGTCGAGAGGACGAGCCCAGATGGAGATGCGGCCTTCGGGCGGAGTGGCTCGGATAGAGTTGTCCACGAAGTTCACCAGGCATCTATGAAGAGCATCTCTGTCGGCTAGGGCAACCAGGGGCCGCCCTTCCAGCGAGTTCATCTCTATTCCGAAAGACGGAAGCTTCCCAGGCAGCGCCCTATACCACTGATAGACACCCTCGATGACCTTGCCTACGTCGACAGGGCTCACGCTGAGCGGTTCTCTGCCGGACTCTATCCGCGAAAGGTCCAGCAGCTCTGCCACGGTTCGAGAGAGCCTACGAACCTCGGAGCGCAGAACGCTCCAGGCCTCTACGGTCTCTTCCTCGCTCATCAGTCCGTCGGCCGCTGCGTCAAGCGTTATTGCCATCGCGGTGAGCGGCGCACGCAGTTCGTGCGACGCATCGGCCACGAACTCCCGTTGCATGCGTTCGAGCCTGGCAAGCTCCTCATTTTGCGACCTGAGCTGCGTCACTGTACGATCGAGCGATTCAGCCAGGTGGTTTGCAGCAGCCGACAGCTCAGCAAGTTCCCGGGTATCGCCCACGCTCATGCGGGCCGTGAAATCCCCTTCTGCCATCTGCCGACTCGTGTCGGCCGCTGCGCGCACTGCTTGAGCTACCTTTTTCACTCCAATGTCGGTCACGAATGCGCCGACCGCAAACGACGCTACAGTAGCTGCAGCGACCAGACTGTACGTCCCGGCGGCCGCGGCACGGACAGCCGACAGGCGAGTCCAGACCACCTGAACCGCTCCGTCCCCGTCCTCCTGCCTTCTGGCCGCCCATACAACCGGCTCGCGCGCCCAGGGCACCCGCCCGGACCCATATGTCGCCTGACTGCTCTGGATACGACGCGCGTCAGGCCATACGGCCTCGTATGTGCGTAGAGTATCGGTCGTCAACAGCAAGGTCCCACCCATTCCTCTCATGCGTCGCGCGCCCATTCCCATGGCGCCGCCCATGCCCATCGCCCCGCCCATGCCGCCGGGCATTGCCTGGTACAGCCCGTCCTCCAAATCCTGCAAAAGCGAACGAGCAGTCCATCTCGCAGCAAGCGCGTCGGCAAGGAAAAGCGATACTGCCAAGACGACAGCAAGAGCGATCGCAGCGCCCACGCTGAATCGTGCGAAGAAGCGTCGCCTGAGAGTCGGAAGGCTATCCCGGGCATTCTTACTGCTCCTGATCATGGGCATCACCCGTTCCCAGTCCAGTCTGCATCGGGGTTGAACTTGTACCCAACGCCTCGAACGGTTACTATGGCTGAAACACCGTAGACCGGCCCCAGTTTCGACCTTATCCTGCTCATGTACACATCGATTGCATGCGGATCTACATCATCGGCGCCGGGCCAGCCGCGGGCGGCCAGCGCCTCGCGGGTCATCACTCGGCCGGGATTCTGAATGAGAGCCAGCATCAGGTCGAACTCCTTGGCGGTAAGCGGCACATAAGCGCCGTCCACGTAAAGCGCCCTTCCCGCCTCGTCCAGCTCAAGCCCGCCATTCGTCAGCGCTGAAACCCCGGAAGCAGACGTCTTTACCCTCCTCAACACCGCACGCGCCCTGGCCACCACTTCCTGTGGTTCGAAGGGCTTGACCACATAATCGTCGGCTCCCAGCTCCAGCCCGAGAAGTCGATCCGGAACATCGCTCCGACCGGTCAGCATGATGACGCCCACTGAATATCCCAGGCTCTGGCGAATACGCTTCAGCACCGACCAGCCATCGATGTCAGGAAGGTTCACATCCAGCAGCACCAGGTCGGGCCGCCTATCGCTGGCCAGATCCACGCCTTCCAGCCCGCCCGCCGCGGCCAGCGTTGTCGCGCCTTCCTTTTCGAAATATCTCGGGAGCAGCCGGCGAACGTTCGGATCATCCTCGATCAGAAGCACAGTTGATCCACTGAGGCTCAAGTCCAGCACCTCCTCACCCGAGCACAGACGTATGTACATCACGGACGTATGTATATCACAAGAGCCGCCGGATATCCTCCAGCGGCCCACGCCTAATCGACAATATTGGCTCCCCGAGCAGGATTCGAACCTGCGACCCACCGGTTAACAGCCGGTTGCTC
>CAYZHL010000149.1:0-1998 GCA_964478095.1 uncultured Clostridia bacterium
TGGGGTCGTGGGCGGGCGTCACCTTTACCGTCCCGGTGCCGAATGCCGGGTCCACATGCTCATCGGCTACGATCGGTATCTCCCTGTTCATGATGGGCAGCATTAGGGTCTTGCCCACGAGCGACGCGTACCGAGGATCACCGGGATTGACAGCCACGCCGGCGTCGCCCAGCATGGTCTCGGGGCGCGTGGTGGCTACGGTTACGTGGCCAGTTCCGTCAGTCAGAGGGTAGCGCAGGTACCACAGCGCCGACTCCTCGTCCTCATGCTCCACCTCCACGTCAGACAAAGAAGTGCCGCAGTTGGTGCACCAGTTGACCATTCTCTCGCCACGGTAGATGAGGCCCTTGTCGAACAGGCGCACGAACACCTCGCGCACTGCTCTCGAGCAGACCGGGTCCATGGTAAACCGGGCTCGTTCCCAGTCGCATGAGGCGCCCAGCTTCTTCTGCTGCTCCACAATCTCGCCTCCATGCTTCTCCTTCCAGTCCCAGGCGATCCTGAGGAAGCCATCGCGGCCCACATCGGCCTTTGTCAGGCCCTGTTTTGCCAGGCTAGCCACTACCTTGGCCTCCGTGGCTATGCTGGCATGGTCAGTGCCTGGAATCCAGCATGCGTCGGCGCCCTGCATCCTCTTGGACCTGATCAGGATGTCCTGAATCGCGGAATCCAGGGCGTGGCCGATATGGAGTGTCCCGGTGATGTTGGGCGGCGGCATCATGATCACGAAGTGTTCGCGATCGGGGTTTGGATCCGGCTGGGCGTGGAAGTAGCCGCCATCCAGCCAAAACTGGTAGATCCGCTCCTCCATCTGCTTCGGATCATACGTAGTGGGTATGTCGGTTTCTGCCATTTCAACCCTTCCTCCCTGCGCCTCCGTGCGCAGACGTACTAATGGCTATGAAAAACACCCCGGCCCCGGGGCCAGGGGCATACACAAAGCCTCCCTGCCCATCAAAGGGCGAAGGAGGCTTCACTTCGCGGTACCACCTTTGTTCTCGGCAGGCTGTTCGCGCACACCACGCACTTGCGGCGACACGCTCACGCTGCCCGCGTCGATCTCGGCAGCTGTAACGGGCTGATCCCGACCGGGCCTACTCGTGCCGGCTGCGTATGCGGCCGGCGATTTGGGCCAGGCAGCTCAGGGGCGACATTCACGCGGTCATGGGCCAGGACGCCTTGCACCCGGCGGACGTCCCTCTCTGTCGGCGTAACCCCGCTACTCCTCCCCGTCATCGCTATGCATATATGATGTTGCCGTTAAGCGCATTCTACTCACATGGCAGAGGCAATGTCAACACTCACCCCTTGCCTGGCCGCAAAAAAGATCAGGATTCCTTCTCCTTGTCCTTCTTGGCCTGTTCGACTACTTTTTCGGCCACGCTGAACGGGACCTCTTCGTAATGGTCGAACTCAGTCGTGAACGTCCCGCGACCCGCCGTCATCGAGCGCAGATCAATGGAGTACTTGAACATCTCGGCCATGGGCACCAGGGCCTTGACCACCTGATACCTGCCCTCCGGCTCCATGCCCAGAATGCGCCCGCGCTTCTTGTTGAAATCGCCCATGACATCGCCCATGTACTCCTCAGGCACTGTCACCTCCGCCCGCACGATCGGCTCGAGGATGATCGGGTTGGCGTCCTGACAACCCTTCTTGAGCGCTAGCTGAGCCGCAATCTTGAAGGCCATTTCGGACGAGTCCACAGGGTGGCTGGAACCGTCGTACAGCGAACACTTCAGGTCAACCAGAGGGAAACCTGCCAGCGCGCCGCCTTCGGGCAGGGCCTCTCTGAGCCCCTTCTCCACAGCGGGGATAAACTGCCTGGGAACAGCGCCTCCAAAGACCTTGTCCTCAAACTCGAAGCCGGTACCGGTCGGCAGCGGGGACATCTCGATCCACACGTGCCCAAACTGGCCGCGCCCGCCGGTCTGCTTCTTGTGCCTGCCCTCAACCTTCACAGTACCCTTGATGGTCTCCCTGTAGGGCACCTTGGGA
>CAYZHL010000149.1:2008-6816 GCA_964478095.1 uncultured Clostridia bacterium
GCGCCCCGCTCAAGCGGCTCGAACTCGACCCAGCAATCGCCGAACTGGCCCCGGCCGCCCGACTGCTTCTTGTGACGGCCCTGCGCCTTTGCGCTTGTCTGTATCGTCTCGCGATACGGAATCAGCGGGGTCGAGGAGTCGACCCCGACGCCGAACTTCCTCTTGAGCCTCTCTGCGATGATATCAAGGTGAACCTCGCCCATGCCCGCCACAATCAGCTCGCCGGTCTCCGCTTCCTTGGTGTACCGGAGCGTGGGGTCCTCCTCCTGCAACCTGGATAGCCCCTGCCCGATCTTGTCTTCATCGCCTTTGGACTTGGCCCTGGCGGCCATGGACAGCACCGGCAACGGGAACTTGATGGGATCGAGCACAACCGGCTTGTCCTTGTCGGAGAGAGTGTCGCCGGTAGTGGTCTCGCTCAGCTTGGCAACACCGGCGATATCGCCTGCACCGACCTGAGCCACGGCAATCTGCTGCTTGCCCTTGATCAGGAACACCTGACCAAAACGCTCGACCCGGTCCTTGCTAGCGTTATACACCTGCGAATCCGACTTCACAATGCCTGAGTAGACGCGGAACATGGTTATCTTGCCCACGTAAGGGTCGGCCATTGTCTTGAAGACAAGGGCCGAGAACGGTTCGGCCTCATCGGGGCGCCGCTCTATCTGATCCTCAGAGTCGGGCAAGTGGCCCATAGCGGCTCCGTGAGCCACAGGCGACGGGAGAAGCGCAACTATCGAGTCCATGAGGGGCGTCACGCCCACCATGCGCAACCCGGAAGCACAGAACACAGGGACTACCGAGCCATCGGCCACTCCGGTCGCCAGGCCCCGCTCGAACTCCTCCTGCGTGAGCTCCTCGCCCTCCAGATACTTGTTCAGAAGCTCCTCGTCGCTTTCGGCCGCGTACTCAATGAGCTTTTCGCGCAGCTCCTGAGCGGCGTCGGCCAGCTCGTCCGGGATCGGCGACTCGGCGACGTTCTTGCCCGAGGCATCACTCCAGATGAAAGCCTTCATGTGTATGATATCGGCCACACCACGGAACTTATCGCCTTCGCCTATGGGAAGCTGCGCCGCGACCGCGTGGTTTCCGAAGACTTCGCGTATCGAGCCAAGAGCCTTGTCGAAATTGGCATTCTCGCGATCCATCCTGTTGATGACGACCATGCGCGGAAGACTGCGCTCATCAGCGTGCCGCCAGGTCAGCTCAGTGCCGACCTCGACGCCGGAAACCGCGTCCACCAGCACAATCCCGGCGTCCGCGATGCGCAATGCGCCCACGACCTCTCCCACGAAGTCGGAGTAGCCGGGCGTGTCTATGAGGTTGATCTTGTGTCCATTCCACTCCACAGGCGCGACAGAGGCGTTGATGGAGATCTTGCGCTTGACCTCATCAGGATCGTAGTCCATCGTGGATGTGCCGTCGTCCACCCTGCCGAAGCGGTCAACCGCGCCGCCCAAGAAGAGCATGGCCTCTGCAAGAGTCGTCTTTCCGGCCCCGCCGTGAGAGATAATGGCCACATTGCGCAGTTGGTCGACCGTGTATTTCTTCAAGCGATCTCCTCCCTTAAACGCTTCACTCGCTGCCCAGGCTCTTCACCGGCTGGCGAAGGCCGTATAGATATGGCTCTCGAAGCACCTTGTCAGGTTCTTCAGCCGGCATACCCCGGTTTCTGGCCGTTCCCTGGAAGGCACGGCAGTTGCCACTGATAGTCATAGATGCTCACTCTAATATTTTATACTTCGCCGGGGACGTAGGCAATAGCGAATCCGGGGGGTTGCGGGCTGTCTGGCAAACGGGCCAGAATGTGCCCGAAGGGTTGACACAATCCGGCCCCGAATACACAAGCGAATCCAATGGGGGGCTAGAATTTGTAGGACGCCTTGAGCTCCAGGGATGGGACCCATGCTCCGTCGATCCGGATGCCTTGGTTCAGTTCGTCTGTGCGCACGGCAATCGCCTTGCCGCTGAAGGTCACGCTGCCGTAGGGACCGGCTGTCACTGACAAGTTCAGTCGATGGGTGGCCTTGCCGCTCGCGCCTCCTGCACTAGTGGAGCCTGCGGTCGCGCGTATCGACGCGCTGCCCGGGTGGGCAGCCAGTGCCGGCATGCCCTGCACTTGCTGGGCAAGGTAATGGCTTTCCTCGTTGTCGTCGTTGTTGTCGTCCTGGTCGTCATCGTCATCCGGGTCATCACTGCCGAAAGTGGCCGACCATGCGGTCTCGGCCGCGACTGATAGTTTGAGGGTCTTCGATACTTCCCAGGTCAGCCCGGAGCTTGCCCCCGCTCTCCACGCCACGCTCTCATCGGGCAGATTTGGCAGAAGAGTTGCCCCGGCTGTCGCGCGCGCAGTGAGTGTCAATGAGCCGGCCATGAGCGGCGCAATAGACGCTGCAGGCGTTTTCAGGGTCCATTTCGCTGAAGCGTCGGCAGTCTTGCGGTCCTTAGAAGCGTCTTTCGGGCGAACTGTGGATTGGGCAGAAGCAGCGAACTCAAGCGACTGTTGCTTGGATAGCGCCCATGCTGCGCTGGCCTTGCCTGTATAGGTGGTGTATGACTTGTGGGATGCTTCGGGGTATGCCCGCCCTTTGGCAGCCAAGCTTGCTGCGGCCTGCACATCGCGGGTCGGGCGCCACTGTAGGCTGATCATCGAGCTCCAAAAGTTCGCCGTCCACTTGGGCTGGCTGGGCATTTCCTTATGCCCCACGCTCAGCTCGCCCTTGACCGACGGATTGCCCTCGCCAGGGAGTGTCTTCCCCGCCTTCGTCGTCAGCTTCGCCTCGGTATAGTCCCGCACAGGGTTGTTCGGGTAGCCGCGAGCAGAGAGCTCCATTTTCATTTCCGGCTGCCATGGCATGGCCTTCTTGTCTGCTCCACGGCTCGTGGACATGGATATCTGGTTCCAGGACGCCTTGGGGTCGCCAGGGTCGATGCTGCCGGAGATCGTGAGCGATCCCGAGTCGCGGAACTGCCGCCAGTCTTCAGTGAGGTTGGCGTTGACCTTGAGCTCTAGTGCCCCTCCCGGCCTGTATTGGAGAGATGAGGACACTTGGCCCACCCTGCAAGACGCGCTCAGTTTCAGCTCCGGATCGACGTCGGATTTGGCCTTCAGCTCCAGGCTGAGCGTGCCCGAACCCGCTAACGCGAGGTTGGGAGCGCGGACCGTAGCCGTGGACGCGCTTGCGATGCCCGAATGGGCACATGACAGAACCGCCGCCGCGGCAAGTGCCAGTATGTGCAGGGATAAAGATCGCCGGGCGGCGGCATGAATGAGGTTTCCGGTCGCCATGGTTCATCCTCCCCAGCGATGGATTGGCCGTGGTCATTTCCACCGGCATATACAGATCATACCATGTAAGGCTATGGCTGTAAATGCGCCCAATGGAAATCACCCCTTCGGGGGAGGAAATCGCCGGGTATCTGGGCTCGACCTCCCGAGGCCCTCGGAGGTCGAGCCCAAGGTGTCAGGACTTGCGGACGAACTTCTTCAGCAAAATCTGCTTCAGGTCCGGGCCTGCAGTCTGCTCCAGCTCGTAGCCGACGCGCACTGCCGGCTTGTCGATCTTCAGAACTCTCCTCAGATCGATCGGAGTACCGATGACGACAACTTCGGCGTCGGAATTCTCTATGGTCTTCTCCAGCTCCTGGACCTGCTTCTTGCTGTATCCCATCGCCGGGAGCAAAGGTTCGTGGTGATGGAAACGGCTCAGGGTATCCACGATGCTGCCGACGGCGAAAGGCCTCGGGTCAACGAGGGATGCCGCTCCGAACTTGTGGGCTGCGACTATACCCGCGCCGTAGCCCATCCCGCCGTGGGTGAGCGTCGGGCCGTCTTCGACTACCAGAACCCGTTTGCCGCGGATCATGCCGGGGTTATCCACGCTGACAGGCGATGCTGCGTCGATGATGGCGGCCTTCGGATTGACGGCGGCAACGTTCTTGCGTACAGTCTCGACATCCTCGGGCTTCGCTGTATCGACTTTGTTGATGATCACGATGTCCGCCATGCGCACGTTGGTCTCACCGGGGTGGAATGACACTTCGTGGCCGGGCCGGTGCGGGTCGGCCAGGGTGATCATGAGGTCCGGCACGTAGAAGGGGAAGTCGTTGTTGCCGCCGTCCCACAGGATCACATCCGCTTCCTTCTCGGCGGCCTCGAGGATCTTGCCATAGTCGACGCCGGCGTACACAATCACACCGCGATCGATGTGGGGCTCGTACTCCTCGCGCTCCTCGATCGTGCACTCATGCAGATCAAGGTCGTCATATGTAGCGAAACGCTGGACTGCCTGTTTGGCTAGGTCGCCATATGGCATCGGATGCCTGATCGCCACGACCTTCAGGCCCGCATCAATAAGCGCCTGGCTCACGTAGCGAGTGGTCTGGCTCTTGCCTACGCCTGTGCGGACTGCGCAAATCGCAACTACCGGCGCCTTGGACTTGATCATAGTCGTGGTGGGCCCCATCATCCTGAAGTCGGCGCCCGCCGCGTTGACCAGCGAGGCCTTATGCATGATATCGATGTGCGCGATGTCGCTGTATGCGAAGACTACTTGCTCCACTTGGTGCTCGCGAATGAGCTTGACAAGATCCTCTTCAGGGAAGATCGGTATCCCTTCGGGGTAAAGACCGCCGGCGAGCACTGCCGGGTACTTCCTTCCGGCAATATCGGGTATCTGGGTAGCTGTGAAAGCAACCACGTCGTACTTCTCGTTGTCTCGGAAGTAGACATTGAAGTTGTGGAAGTCGCGCCCCGCTGCGCCCATGATTATGACCTTGATCCTCTTCAAGAAGCAACCCACCCTTTC
>CAYZHL010000150.1:0-6735 GCA_964478095.1 uncultured Clostridia bacterium
AAGAGGGGCCTTGGCGCTGGCCCTTCCGGTGCGCTATCGCTCTTGTCAGCCTCATCAGAAACTTCGCCAGCAACCCTTTCCCACCTTGCTACTTTATCCCTCGTATTCTCCCTCCTTGTCGATGGGGGTATTCATGCCCAACCGTTCACTCTGCCTTCGCTTCGCTTGCTCAGCCTTTCACGGCCCCCGCCGATACTCCTTTGGTGATCTGGTTGCGGAATATGGCGTAGAAGACCAGCATCGGCAGCATCCCTATGACCAGGGCCGCGAATTGCTTGCCGTAGTCGGAGGCGAGCGCGCCCGAGAATTTCAGGATCCCCACGGGCAGGGACTTCAGCGAGCCCTTGGATGCCAAGATGTTGACGAGCATGAACTCGTTCCATACGCCGGTGACGTTGAGTATCGCAAGCGTAGTGGCTACGGGCTTGGCCATGGGCATAATGACCGACGCGAGGATCCTCGGATAGCTGGCGCCGTCGATCCTCGCCGACTCCACGAGCGAGTCGGGTATAGACTTGATGTACTCAGTGCACAGGTAGACACCTTTGGGCATGCCCATGCCGATATATGGGAGGATTATGCCGAGCCTTCTGTCGGTAAGCCCGGCCGCGTTGGACATCAGAAACAGCGGAATCAGAATTGCCTCCAGCGAAAGCAGAATGCCTATCACGAAACTACCGTGTAGAAACGGGGTTGCCCTCGACCTGATCTTGGCAAACGCAAAGCCCGCCGACAAGGAAAGCAGCACGACCGCGGAGGTGGACGTCACGGTGTAGATGATGCTGTTCATGAAGAGCTGGTTGAACCCACCTATGTTCCAGGCCTGCGGGTAGTTCTTGATGGTCCAGCGCCGGGGAAGCCCCAGGCGGTTCATCTGGAACTCCTGCGTGGTCTTGAACGAACTCATGATGAGCCAGAAAATGGGGTACAACGTCATGAACGTGAAGGTCAGCAACACACAGTACAGCAACACGCGAGTCAGCAGCGATGTCTCTCGTCTCATTCCTCTCTGCCCCCCGCCCGCTTTTCTACGACCTTAAGGATAGCAATCAGCACAAGACTCAGCGCCACAATGAACGTGGAAATCGCATTCGCAAGCCCGTAGTCGGGCGCTCCCCTGAACGCGGCGTCGTACATGTACAGCGAGAGCACAGAAGTCCGTCTGGCCGGATTGCCCGCGGTCATTGCGAAGATGAGGGCGAAACTCTGCAGCGATCCCGATATAGCCAGGATCGCGCAGGTGACAATCACGCCCGAAAGCGCCGGCAGGATCACGTACCTGAGCGCCTGCCATTCGGTGGCGCCATCGATCTTGGCGGCCTCTACGACTTGAGGGTCGATCTTCTGGAGGTTAGCGAGAAAGATGATGAGGTAAGTCCCGGTGTACATCCAGATGATCACCAAGAGAATCGGTATCATTGCGGTTCTTGGGTTGACGAAGAGAGTGTTCTCCCACACAGGGTTGAACTTGTGCATGATCTCAGTAAACGGACCATATGGAGAAAAGATAGACTGCCACAGGATCCCCACAACGATAGTCGAGATGACTGTAGGGACGTATATCATGCTCTGGAAGAAGCCTCTCATGCCAACGAGCCTGCGGTGGAGCACATAGGCGATGATGAAGCCCAGCGGAATCTGGCCAAACAGCGAGACCAGGATGATGTAGATGTTGTTTCTTAACGAGATCGAGAAGAACGGATCACGGAACATCTTGAGGTAGTTGGAGAGCCCGGCGAAGCTTATGGGGTCAATCCTGCTCCAAAGCGGACCGCCGTTGTAGTTGGTCAAGCTCAAGCCGACCGAGAAGACCGCCGGAAAAGCCATGACGGCCCAGTACACCAGCACCGCGGGCGTCACCAGAAGGAGGTAGGCCCAGCGTTCTTCCCGCTTGGCGCCGCTCATTCTCGCCGGGCCGATCCTTGCCGGACTTACTCTAGTCGTGCTGACCCGTGCAGTACCAGCTCCTGCCACGCTAGCCTTCACGACACCTCACCTCCGTAGTCGCCTCCATGAATGTCCGCATATGCGCGCTATGGAGTGTGGCGAAGTCTCTCGGGCCTCGCCCGCCGCCGTGAGGAACTTCGCCACACCTGCCCTCGCGCCTTCAGGTGGTGTTGCGCTACTTCTGCGAAGCCTTCCAGGCGTCGTACGCTTTCTGGACCTTCGCAGCCACCTGCTCGGGGGTTGCAAGCCCCAAACCTATCTCCTGCAAGCCGACATTGATGGGCAAGTACACCGCTGCCTCAAGCACGTTATCCAGTACGTATGTCCCGGCGAACGCGCCGTAGAACTCGGCCCTAGTCTGGGCGAGCGGCTCGAGCTTGTCACTTGTGACACCTTTCCTGGAGGGGAATGCTCCGCCGGTCTCCAGGCGCAACCGCTGAACCTCAACAGAGTTGAGCCACATAATCAGCTTCCATGCAGCCTTTTCCTTCTCCGAACCGTCTGGTATGGCCGCGTTCATCCCGAAGCCCACGCCCGGTACCACCGAGGTAGTCCCGTGGTTCACCTCTCCTGGGATTGCGGGGAACACCGTCATGACTATGTCCTTCTGCTTATCCGGCGGTATCAGCGCCTGCCCGCTCGTGGGATCGGTGAGGAAGTTGCCCACCTTCCAGTCGCCGTCGATCATGAATGGGGCCTTGCCTGCCGCGAACAAGGCATTGACCTCGTTATATGGCGTCTGCAGCACCTTGGCGCTGAGCACTCCGTCGGTATAGAGCTGCTTGTAAAACTTGAGCGTGTTCACGAAAGGCGCATCGGTGAACTTGGCTTTGCCGGCGATCAGGTCGTCGACGTACTTATCGCCCAGCATTCTGCCGACGATCGCACTGTACAGGCAGGACTGCATTACCCAGTCGTCCTGGGCTCCCATGAGGATTACGTCCTTGCCTGCCGCCTTGAGCTTGGGCGCCATGGCCTTGAGTTCCTCGTATGTCCTGGGAATTGTCAATCCCAGGTCACGGAGCACCTTCTGGTTCACATAGAGCACGTGGCTCGAGGTGACTCCTATCGGGAGTTCAGCCAGGTATCCGCCTGCCTGCGGCACCAGCGCCGCTTCAGAAAACTCGGACCTCGCCGCGCCGAGTAGCGGGGTAAGGTCCTTGACCAGTTTCTTGGTGTGCAGCGTCGTGGAACGTCCTCCCGGCCACATGTAGATAACGTCCGGCAACTGGCCAGTGGCAGCGTAAATCTCTGTCTTCTGATGGAAGGGCTCGTTGAACAGGTCCTCGCGCACGATCTTGATGTCGGGGTTCGCTTTTTCGAACGCCTCCCATACCTCGATCAGCTCGCGGTGCGCTCCCGGGCTGGTGGCGTCCAGGTAATGCAGAACCCTGAGGACTATCGGGCTCTTCTCCGCGGCGGACGCTCCCATCCCCATCAGAAAGAGCGAAACGAGGAGCGCGAACGCCGCAATCACTCTGAGACCAGACTTGCCGAGAGACATGTAAGCACCCTCCTATACATGATCTTTGGACCACGCAGCGTCGTATCGCTTCATAGCCGTCACAATCCGACAGGCATCACCCCCCTGGGGCTGGCCTCGCCCGCCAGCACCCGTGTGAGTGCTGAAAGCACTATCGGTTCGGTACTATACGTAAAGAACGCGGGAGCTCGGCGTGCGAGCGCCTCCTGCACATCTCGGGTCTCACGCGGATCCCTCACACTTACCAGCATGAAGACCCAGCCAAGCTCATCGGCCCTCGCCTCAATCGCCGCGGCCAGCGCCGCCTGCGCAAGGCTCGCGCCGCCGTTTCGCACGACCAGCGCCACGCGCGTACACGGCTTCTCCTCCCCCGGCCCGCCGCGAAGCAAATCGAGGCTGCAGCCGGCCTCGGCTATCTGCGACACCGCCCGATCGATCTCGCCGGCATCCGGATCCATAGAGCAGCCGACCGTTGCGCAGGAGATGCCGCGACGCTCGAGTTCATGCTTGAGGAGCGATATGTCAGCCGCGTCTTCAGCAAGAGTGAGCCTGTCCATCTGGGGCGTCACGAGCACGATGGGCCCGTGCCCGAAGAGCCGCGCCTGTGCAGATGGCTGGGCTGACGGCTGCACGGGTACGGGACCCGAGTCCGCCTGGCCCGGCAAGTAGGTCACTACTCGTTCTCCGAGCAGTTCGTAGGTCCAGCCCGTCCGGAACCCCGGAAGCCTGCCGTGCGCGGCAGGCGCCCCGATCGCCTCTTTCCACCGGCGGACTCGCTCAGCAGACTTCTCCAGTCGCGAGACACTGAGCCTGCCGCTTTGGACTGCGTCACGGATCGCGACGAATGCGGCCTCCTGAATCATGCGGGTGTGACTCACGAGCGCAATGTCGCAGCCGGCTTCGATGGCCATTACAGCTGCTTCGGGCACAGATCCGATCGGACGTATTCCGCCCATTTCGAGGCAGTCGGTGAGTACTACCCCATCGAAGCCCATCTTCCCTCTGAGCAATCCGGTTATTACATCGCGAGAAAGCGAGGCCGGACGCGTGGCATCGATGGCGCTGAACTTGACGTGCGTAGCCATGAAAGCTGCGCCCGGCCACTTTACGGCCTGGACGAATGGAACCAGATCCTGCCTCGCGAGATCTTCCACTGACATCAGGCATTCCGGCATAGAAACATGCGAGTCATCCGGCGAGACGCCATGGCCCGGGAAATGCTTCACCGTGAACAGGACCCCGGCCTCGACCAATCCCCGCGCGTACTCCCTGCCGAATCCCGCAGCACGATCCGGATCGTCGCCGAACGACCGAGTGCTCACGGCGGGGTTCAGCGGCTCGCGTGCAAGATCAAGCACGGGCGCGAAATTCAGGCTAATGCCGAGGGTCGTCAGATCGCATCCCGTTACGTACCCGGCGTACCTGGCAGCCTCAGGATCTCCTGTCGCAGCCAAACCCATGTTGCCTGGCAAAGACGACACAATGCCCCTGAGCGGCGACAGGCTGCCGCCCTCCTGGTCGATACCGATGAGCGGCGTGGGGTGATCCGGATTGTGCGCCAGGGCTACATCGCGAAGACAATCGGTCAGTGCCCTGACCTGCGCAGCGCTGCCAGCGTTTCTGCCAAACAGTATGAACCCGCCTGAAGGGCACTTAAGATAATGATCCTCGAAATCAGCGCCGACTTCCAGCCCTTCGAATCCGGTGATGAGAACCCCGCCGATCAGGATATCTAGTTCCGACAGTGCAGTCATGTCGATACCCCTCGAAACTTTTATATCATACTGCAAAGAAGTAGGTGCGTTACGCTCCTTACCGGGCGCCGGCACACACCGTACTACTAAATCGGGGGAGTAAACCACCTGTTGATCACGGTGCCCGCCGCCCCAAGAACATCTGAGTCGTCGCCCAATGCTGAGCTTCGCACGGCGAAAGCGCGATCGAGTCCGCTGCGTCTGAGTATCTCCACGGCCCTGGCCTGTACTGGCCGTATCACTAGATCGCCCAGTTCGCCCCACAGCCCGCCCACTACTACGAGATCCAAGTCAAGCAGAGTAGCAGCCATCGCCAACGCGGTGCCGATGGCCTCGACCGCTTCGCGCACCATCGACAGAGTCGTGGGATCGCCCTCTGCCGCATGGGCGAAGAAATCGTGGACGCCGTCGAGATGCGTTCCTGTCAGGGATTCATAGCGCCTGAGCAGGCCCTGACCGTAGAGATATGTCTCGAGGCATCCCCGCTGGCCGCATACGCACTCGTGACCATCTTTCACCAGGGGGACATGGCCGATCTCGCCCGCCATTCCCCGCGCCCCGGTCATCAACGCCCGTTCGCACACGATTCCGGCTCCAACGCCGGTGTCGGTTTTGAGATACATGAAACTCGACACATCGCCCGCGCACCCGAACCAGAACTCGGCCAGCGCAGCGGCATTGGCGTCGTTCTCGACCACTACCCGAAAGCCCAACGCCTGCTCCAGGTATTCGCGGATCCGCACATCCTGCCACCCCAGATTGACCGAACGCAGCAGAACGCCGGATTCCGAGTTGACGATGCCCGATATGGCAAGGCCGACCCCGAGCACGTGTTCGCGATCTATTTCGTTCAGTGTGATGAGAAGTTCCAGCTCTCTCGCGATCTCCGATACGACATCGGATGGCTGCAGCGAGTACGGATTGAACGTGCGCTTGTCGAGCACCTTCCCCCTGAGATCGCATACAGCCAGCGTTGCTCGGTCGCGAATCAGCTGAATCCCTATGATGTAGAGCTTGTCGTAGCTAAGCCTGAAGATCACGGGCTTGCGACCGCCAGTGGATTCGGCTATCTCGTACTCTGCAACCACGCCCTGGCGGACCAGCTCGGAGACTATTCGAGTGACCGTGGCCGGACTCATCCGCGTGATCTCCGCGATCCTCGACTTCGAGCATGCGCCCTCGCGATACAAAGTCTGCAGCACCGAGACCACGTTGAACGATCTTATCAGGCTAGTACTAGATAGCGACCGCCTCGGCCTTCGCATGGACGACCCTCTTTCGACTTTCGTTACAACTTTCATTCAGTGTGCAAATATCAATGCCATGATAACCCATGGCATTGGCAGTGTCAAGCGCCTCTGGCCTATCTCGCCCCAACCCGTCTCTGTTATGCGCCCCCCCACGACCCGCACCCGTGCGGCCCGCAGAAGAGCCGGCGACCCGAACCTGTGCCCTACGGGACACATTTTGGGGCCATCCTACCTTGAAAATATGCGCCCGTAGCAGCTAGCCGGCGCACAATAAACCAAGCGCTGCATTCAAGGGTACTGA
>CAYZHL010000151.1:0-6731 GCA_964478095.1 uncultured Clostridia bacterium
ACCTAATCTGAGGAGGTATTCTATAGGGCGCGGTGGCTATGCCTTCTTCTTCAGCCGCTGTTGTGACATTCTCACCGCCGACTTATGCAATTCTATTATGCCGAAAAGATTCAGTCAGCCCCGTCTGCTAAAGAAGCACTATCCCTGTTCGGGCCGACTGCTCCTGGCGACGCTCTTTACCGCCCTTCAGCAGTTAAGCCGAATCCAAAGGAATTCCACGAAAAGAGACGAACAGACATGTTGGTGTGAAAAACAGGGCGCTGGACTCTGCAGCAGATCTCAATATACCACAGGCTCATGGCGGCATATCTCAGCACACCACTGACATGCGTAGGCGCCCAAAAGCTACTTGGCGTTGTTGCCATTTGCGTATTACACAGAAATGGGAGGGCGTGTTGCATGGCACTGTACAACGTTGAGGTCCGGCATGAGGGTCTGCATAAGTACAGGATGATCTCTGGAAACGACCACTATGTTGTCCAGCAAAAGGCGGAGGCCCAGCTAGCTCAATGGAACGAGATGTGGAAGAGGAAACAGAAGGTCGCAAACACTCAGAGAACGTGCGAGGAGCAGACGAAGGAGGCACAGGAGATCCTCGCATGCATTGATAACACATTGTTGCATACGGTCGATGTAGATGATCGTGTCGACTGGGATGGCCTGAAGGACAAGAGACCGTTTTCGAGACCCAAGCCGAGTGCTCCCAGGAAGAAAGACGTGCCTCTTGAACCCCTTGAGTCACATCCAGGATTTGCGCCCGTTTTCGGGTTCCTCGACAAGATAAGCCAAAGCGCCAGAGAGAGGAAGATTGCAGAGGCCAAGCACCGCTTCAAGCTGGCTCATGATGAGTGGACCACCGAGGTTGACAAAACAGAAGCGGAGTATCAGGCTGCCCTTGAGACGTATGAGCGTTCGCTGAAAAAGTGGGAATCAGAGCGTCAGGCGTATGAGGAAAAGCAAGCTGCAAGCAATGCTGCTATCGATGAAAGAAGGAGGCTATATGAACAGAGAGATCCTGGGGCTGTTATGGATTACTGCGACATAGTGTTGGCTGACTCGAAGTATCCTGATGTCTTTCCCCAGGAGTACGAGCTCGACTACAACCCCGTCAATGGCATGATCATAGTTGATTACGCCATGCCGGCGCCGGACGCAATACCCCGAGCCAAGGAAATCAAGTACGTCAAATCCAAGGATGAGTTCGTTGAGGTGACGGTGTCGGATTCTGAGGCCAATCGCAGATACGATTCCCTATTGTACCAGATTTGTCTTCGCACTGTTCATGAGCTCTTTGAAGCTGACACAGTCGGGGCCGTGCACCAGGTGGTCTTCAATGGCTGGGTTAGGTCCATAGATCCCGCTACAGGCAACGAGGCAAATGGGTGTGTCCTGTCATTGCAGGTCGACAAGGCGTCATTCCTTGAGATCGACCTCTCTCGCGTGGATCCCAAGGCATGCTTCAAATCCCTCAAAGGCGTGGGCAGTTCCAAGCTTCATAGTCTGACCCCAGTTGCCCCGATGATTGTGATGGACAAGAACGATCGCAGGTTCATATCCAGCTATGAGGTGGCAGACCAACTAGATGAAGGCTACAACCTTGCGGCAATGGACTGGGAGGATTTCGAACACCTAATCAGGGAGCTATTCGAGAAGGAGTTTACGGCATCGGGCGGAGAGGTCAAGGTGACCCAGGCTTCGCGCGACGGTGGAGTGGACGCCATAGCGTTCGATCCGGACCCCATTCGGGGCGGCAAAATAGTCATCCAAGCCAAGCGCTACACCAATACTGTATCGGTGTCCGCAGTCCGTGACCTCTATGGCGCAGTCATAAATGAGGGGGCTAACAAGGGCATACTTGTGACTACCTCAGACTATGGTCCTGATGCATATGAGTTCACAAAAGGCAAACCGCTCACGCTCCTCAACGGAGGGAACCTCCTTGCGCTGCTGGAAAAGCACGGACACGCGGCTCGGATTGACCTGAAAGAGGCCAGACTTCTTCAGTCAGATAGGTGAGTCACTCTGGAGCTCGTGTGGATCGAGTACGTCGCACTCAATGAGATGTCCGGTGTTGGTGCCAAGAGTACTATCACGTATTCCCTGTCATGATCACATGTGCCGATCGTGAGCCGCTCTGGCGCGCGAAGTCTGCCAGTCATCAATAGTCTTCGTCCTGAGCGGGAAGGCTCAGTAGACTGAGTACCATGTTCAATCGATGAAATGGAATCGACTCCTCCATCAGGAACTTATCACACCCACTGTGTGTGCACCACGCGCTCAGAAGAACCTGCTTCGTGCAGCCGGGCAGGTATCCCGATGCGAAGTAGTCAATGGCATAGGTATGCTCATGAAGGGTGCCCGACCTAATGCTGAAGGGGAAGTTTCTTGAGCGAACGGCCCATTCGATTCTGCCCCTACTCGATATGACGACAGCGACGGACTCACAAGTAGCCTGAACGACCTTAACTGCCGTGGCCATCATTGAGGTGCCATAGGACTGAGCCAAGTCGCTAACTACCTGAATGGATGGAGGCTCCTTCAGCGCCTTCTGTAGCTCGCTGGCTGGGAGTAGCAGTTCACTGGCAAATCCGTTCGCTTCCCGTTCGCGGATACGAACCGAGCGATAGTTGGCGATCTCTGCCTCAGTGCATCGGAACTCTGGGGAGTTGTGGCTGGGGATGTAAAAGTGGCCCAGCTCATGGGCTACAGTGAATCGCTTACGGCTATCGTATGCACACTTGCGGCTTACAAGAATCAGGGCCGTACCGCCCAATCTGAGTAGCGCGCCGTCACATTGATCGAGTTCATCCTCGTGCACTTCGATGCCGAGGCTGCTCGCCACTTTCACCACATCAACGGGGCCGTGTAACGCCAGCTTGAACCTGAGTTCCCTGGCATACTGTTCCGGCGGCAGTGCCATGATCCATCTACCTACTTGTCTTTGAGTCTCTGAAGATATGCCCTGATGGTTTCCTCATCCTTCACCGATAGGCTTCCGACCGGCCCGCTTCGGGCTGCCAAGTAGAACGAACCGCTGGTCCCTGCGGCGTGTTCTGAATTCTCGGCTTGCAGTGCAGCTAGCAGTTGATCTCGCATGAACCGCCACTCTCTCCCTACCTTCACAGCCGGGAGTTTGCCCGAACGGGCAAGAACATACACTGTCTGGCTGCTCACCCTCAGCAGATCCGCGACTTCCTCTACGTTCATGATCTGGGGAGGCGCCTCTTCAAGCTCAAGGCCGCGCATGACATTCTGCATGAGACGCACGTCGTCCGGCTCATATGCCTGCTCGCCGCAGCTGTCGCACACCCATGCCTCGAGGCCCCGAAAGACGAGCTGACGGCCCTTCCAGTTCGCGTCGATATCTCGCTGCGCCTTTCGCATCTCACCGCCGCACACATAACATTTCATAGCGGAAGCCTCCTCACAATCAACCTTCGTCTTCGCGCATCACCGTAACAATGGTGGGGGTGGGCCAGCAAAGGGCCGCTACCATAAGGAACGGCTGTTGGTTCTCGTCATGGCCCCGCAGAACCACCTTCAGGTCTTCTCCATGATCCTGCGTCCTCAGAAAGTCGCCTTCTAGTGCGCACCGCCTGATGTCGTCAATAGTGATTCCCCTTTCACCCATGCGCTGAAAGGCATGCTGGCTAATGGTGTACGAAGAATCCTCGACTGACTTGCGCAACAGAACTAACCATGCGTACATATTATACCCTCCACAATAAGTTAATACAAGTTGGCATAACTTAATGATGACACATTCTGCATGATATCTTCTGGTCTGCTACGTGAACATGAAACCACGGACAAACCATACAGATCATTCGGCTGGCAGCAGTACCTGGTTGCGTGGTTTCTGCCAATTGGGGCTGTCATCCAGTACAGGATCTTACATCTTCTTACTGGTTAATGCAAGTAAATCGGGTTGTTACGGCAAACATGTGGTTGAAGAGGTGCGTCGCCGGGTGCGGGAAGGCAACCTTACGTGCCCCGAATGCGAGGGCTGCGTGACGTTGCAGGTCAGCTGCACGCGAAAGACCCGCGGTCCCGTCGCACCACTAGTTCGCGTCGCGTGGGCTGAGCGCCCGCGGCTTATGTCCTCGCATTCGGTGACTCTCTCAGTTCGGAGCAATCGCAGCCAGCTTTCCCCCACGATCATTGCCGGCCAACTCCCTGTTGAAGACTTGCATAGGAGCACAGGTGTCGAATCCATACTCCGCCCTTCTGGCCTCGGATCCTTGACGTATCTCAGCTGCCCGGACGCGCTTCTGTCAAGGCCAGTTTGAAATCACCGACCGTAACAGAAGCAAAGGAGCCCCGCCACAAGCAGTGCCGATAGGCTCCCAACTAGCCACGGGCTTCTCAGCCGAGAAGGAATTGTGTCATTGCTCACGCTCTCTGTCCTCATGATTCTCAGATTGAGTGTCATCGAGTTCAGGCCATGGATTGTGGGCAGAGATAAGCCTACTGCCGGCCCTGAGAGTGGATATGGGTGCGGCCGCAGCGAAGCGCGGAGCGCGACGATGCGGCCTGTTTGTTACCTGTACTCGTTCTCCAGGACTACCTTGACGGCGTGGTCGTCCACCAGTCTTGCGCCTATGCTCATGGCGTGGAGCAGGCAGCAGCTACAGAGGGAGCCTATCGCCCTTGCCGCGCACTGCGTCGCCTCGTGAATCACCTTCACAGCCTCTTCAGTGAACAAGGTCGCGCTCACCCCGGCGACCTTCAGGTGGTGCAGTATGTACTGGGCCGTTTGGCCTAAAGGGTACCATCAGCGAAGCTGAACTCCACGTCCTTCAGGCTCGAATGCAGGGAGGATCGCTTAACAAGGCCCGTCGCGGCGAACTTAAGACGAAGCTTCCGATCGGATTCTTGTACGACGACTCGGACAGGATAATCCTTGATCCCGATGCCCAGATCCAACAGGCGATACGGACGCTCTTCGAGGTATTCCGATGGACAGGCTCGGCATGTTCAACAATGCGGGCCTTTCATCAGAAAGGCATGCTCTTCCCGCACAGAGTGAATTTGGGCCCCTACAGAGGCGAACTCCGATGGATGCCTATAGCGGTAAGCACGGTATTGCGGATTCTGCACAACCCAACCTATGCCGGCGCGTACACCTTTGGCAAGACCAAGACCCGCAAAGGGCCCGATGGTCGCAGTAGAGTTCGCGACGTCCCGCGCGATCAGTGGCACGTGCTGATCCTTGATGCCCACCCCGGCTACGCCGCCTGGGAAGAATACGAGGATAACCTGCATCGGCTTCGGCAGAACAGCCACGCGCGCGGAGGAGATCGTAGGAAGGGCCCCCGCGGGAGGGCGTTGCCCTTCTGCAAGGGCTTGTTATCTGCGGAATCTGCGGCAAGCGCATGACGGTACGTTACCACACGCGCAAACAGGAAACCGTTCCTGAATACGTTTGCATGCGAGACCTAATGGAGAATGGAGCTTCGCATTACCAAGTGATTCCCGGGAGAAACGTTGAGAAGGCAGTCCGCTCGCTGATGATAGAGGCCATGTCGCCTCTGTCGGTTGAGACGGCCCTTGCCGTTCAGAGCGAGCTTGAGCAACGCGCCGATGAAACCGACCGCCTGCGCCGTCGACAGGTTGAACGAGCCCAGTATGAAGCCGACCTGGCTAGGCGCAGGCATATGGGTGTGGACCCTGCCAACCGATTGGTAGCCGATCAGCTCGAAGCGGAGTGGAACTCCAAACTTCGGATTCTCGCCGAGGCGCGAGACGAGTACGAGAGCTTCCATAACAATGTTCACGCCGGAACCATAAGCGCTGGTCAGCGGGACCAGATCGCCCAATTGGCGGCGGATTTCATGGCAATATGGGATGATCCGCAGGTGTCCGATCGCGAACGCAAGCGCCTGGCGAGGTTGGTGATCGAAGACGTTACGCTCGTCAAAACGGATCAGATCATCATGAACGTACGTTTCAGGGGCGGCGCGCTGAAATCTCTTTTCCTCGCGCTCTCTGCGAAGCCTTGCGAGAAGTGGCGGACGAGCGATGCGCTGCTCAAGAGGATAGAAATCCTATCGCAGCGCTGCACAGATTCGGAGTCGGCGGAAAACCTGAACCGACAAGGGTTTAGGTCGTCCCTTGGAAAGCCTTTCACCGGCGAGATTGTTGCGCGTATTAGGTCGATTTATGGCATCACAAGCTACTACAACCGGCTGCGGGCATCCGGCAAACTAACCCCTCGGGAAATGGCTGCAGAGTTGGGGGTCTGCGCCGACACGATTCGAGAATGGCGCAAACGCGGATTGATCAAGGGATACCGGGGCAACCATAGAGGCGAGTGCCTATTCGATCATCCTGGAGATAGCGCTACGGTGAAACGCGGGCGAATGTCGCGCAGAACCTCGGCTCCAGCAAAACCTGGACAATCCGGATAGAGAGGTGCAGTATGAAACTGAGTCCTTGCTTTGGGGGCTGTAGGGGGCAGCCGTCAGGTGTCGAACGCCCAGCGTAGCGCATGCTACACGGAATACGTGCGACACGAACACCTTCCCGTTATCTACGAAGACCGCCTCCGGTACGCCGCGTTTCACCATCCCCTTCCTCACGCAGCTTTCCAGGCTGTGGCCCTTTTGGTCGAAGTAGAACTCTGCATGTGGAGTCAGCCTTGAGCAATCGTCGATGAAGGCGAAGAGATAGGTCCGCCTGGGCTTGCCCGACGCATCCGGCACGTACGGCCCGTACTTGATGTCGCCCCG
>CAYZHL010000152.1:0-6728 GCA_964478095.1 uncultured Clostridia bacterium
ACACCGTCAAGACGGCGCCCGCTCGGGCAGAATCGCGCCCGGGCAAGGCGCATCGGTCAACTAACTGACCCGATCGCATGGCCCGGGCGCACAACGAACTGAAGGACCGTAGCTTCACCTACTGAGCGTGGACGTAACCGTAGAACCAGGCGTCGCTGTCATCGCTCGCATCAATGAACGTGATCTTCAGGCGCTGTCCGGCGCCGACGCCTCCCGGGATCTTGAAGGCATACTCCGGCTGAGCGGCCGCCTGAGCCGACAAAGTGTAGGCGGCCAGCTCGTCTCCTTGCATCGACGAGATGACGATGACATCGCCCGCCGCTTCAGCGAAAGCCGTCTCGGCCGCCTTGACGCTGACCATACCGTCGACGGCCGACACCGTGAACCCAGGAGCCTCAGGGTAGGCAACCTCAGGTATCATCGCTTTGCCTTCATACGGCGGCATTCCTTTCATTCTCTCTGCGAACTCTGACTTCACAGCGGCCAGTGATTCAGGATTGGTCAGAAGCTCAATGCCCATCGCCGCCAGAGCCTTGGACGCCTGCACAGCGCCTTCGAAGCCGTACACGGCTCCGCTCTGGACGGCGGCCTCAACAGAGTGCCCGGCCGTTCCGGGCGCCCAAGTAGCAACTCCTAGCGTAGTAGAGGGCGTCTTCCACGTCACATCGCCGATGGGGTTCGACCCGTAACTCTGACTCCCGGTAGGTTCTTTGATGTCCTTGTCCGGGATCCCGCTGATCCCAAGCGCCTTCATCTGCGCGATCTGGCCATCGGTAAACTGGGCGGGTGCAACTGATTCTATTGCCTCTGCCGCCAACAGGGCTAGCGCCTTGTTGGGCACCTTGTTGTATATTCCCGAGCTGAACCCTATCACAAGTTCAGTGCCTGTGGCGAGCGCTGCGGCCTTGGCGCAGTCATCGATTCGCTTCCGGGCGTAGGCCACGTCAGGGTATTTCGGCGCGCGTATGAAGTATCGGCTGGCGGCAGTAGCCGGAACGATGTTGGGAGCAGCTCCGCCATCGGTGATCACATAGTGAATCCTCATC
Source organism: uncultured Clostridia bacterium (assembly GCA_964478095.1). GTDB lineage: Bacteria > Bacillota > DTU025 > DTU025 > DTU025 > UBA5389. The sequence continues at coordinate 1,047 of CAYZHL010000152.1, forward strand.
TCCTGGATCAAGTGCTCACGCAGGAAGTTCACGGCGATATTCATGATCTCCACTGCGTCCAGCGCGCTCAGGCCCTTTTCCGGAGCAGCCGACGCGTGAGCGGCTTTGCCCTTGAACCTGTACTCGACATGATCCATGGCCATCGTGCTTCCGAACTCAGAGACGTTCTCAGTGCCCGCATGGAAGCTGAGGAGAACGTCAACATCATCATAGTACCCGGCGGCGGCGACCAGAGGCGCCACGTCCCAGATTTCCTCCGCAGGGTTCAAGAACACCTTGATAGTACCTGGAATCTGGTGCAACTCCATAGCGCTCTTGATGGCCATTGCGGCCACCACGCCAGCCGCTGTGTTGAGATTATGACCGCAGCCATGCCCGACACCGGGCAGAGCGTCGATGTCTTCATATATGCCCAACACCGGCTGGCCTGAACCCCAAGTAGCCACGAGGCATGTGGGAATGCCCGCCGCTGACTGCTTGATGACGAACCCGGCCCCGGCGAGCACATCGCGCGCCTTGACATACGACTTGTACTCTGCCAGCCCTATCTCGGCATACTCCCAGAGAGACTTGGCGATATCCACAGTAATGCCCGCATTATCTTCCGCGAACTTGATTGCCGAAGCTTTAGCGCTCGATGCCACGGCTGTGACCGCGCCGGACGTAGCCGCTCCGGCAGTGACTGAGGATGCAAGAATAGTCATACACAGCAGGCAGGCGACGATGAGACTTGTGACGTAACAGCCCTTGATGTTGCATTTCATTCGGAACGGGACTCCCCTTCTGTATGTAGTAGGCTATGTCCCCGATTATAGACCGCATCTTCATACAATGCAACATCATTTTTATGTGTTGTCATTTTTACGTGTCACGTCTCTATGTTTGTCATCTCTATCCCACGTTTCCCGTGTAGATGTTCGCATTTCGGCATCTAGGCACCGCACTAGGCACCCTAGTCGGATGGCAAAGAGGCCGTACGCAGGGAAGCGATGACAAACCCGTGTCTAGCACTACACGTTAACCATATCCGTGAATCGGCCCGGGTACAAAGGCCGAAGCGCCCCGGATATCGACATACTGCGGCTGAACAGGAGACCGCTGATGTCACGCCATAGGTACCCAGACTGCAGCGGCGACCGTCGCGCGGGACGAAACCCGCAACTACGAAAACCCCAGGTAGGACGCATGGGCTGAAATGGTCAGCATCGGCCATGGCGGGCCGCAGACCGTCGGTGATCGCATCCTGTGCCCTACGGGACACCTTTTTCGACCATCCTGTGTCGGTTGACACAGGAACCCCGAAAACCCTGGCCCGCAGGGCACAGGTTGGCGAGAGCCGGCTCAAGCTGGAGGATGTCATCGATCACAAGGTCGGCCTGGGTTGAGTCGGATTGCATCGGCGTGCTGGGCTCTGCTGCGCCGGCCCAGGTTGGTGTGTCGGCCTGGGTTGGTGGATCAGCTTGAATCGTTGTGTCGGCCTGGCCCTTCGCTCCGCAGCCGCGTTTATTGACTAACACTGTGGTCATGCCGAACATCGACTTGGCCGTCTGCAGGTTACGCAGGTTATCCTCCACCAGCATGCACTGGTCGCCTCTCGCGCCTAGTCGCGCCAGAATCCGGCGATATGCCTCCGGATCAGGTTTGGGGCAGTAGCCTGCGGCCTCGAAATCGAATATGCATTCAAAGTGGGAAGTTGACACTCCGAGCGCTGACAGCACGCGGCGTGCGTGGCTTTGGCTTGCGTTGGTGAAGATCGCTTTGGACGGACGCAGGCGCCCCAGCATCCCGTCAAGGGCTGGGTTGGGTTGTATGTACTTGGAGTGCGGCACAGCGTGGACATACTCCATGTAATCGTCTACATCCACACCGTGCAGTTTTTGCAGGCCGTCGAGGGTGACGCCGTACTCGCTGACGTAACGCTGGCGGCGCTCCTCGGCCTCATCCCGGGCCCACCCCAGACGCACGACCATGTACTCCACAATTCGGTCGCGGATGAGATTCATGAGCCCATTGGAGGATGGGTATAGCGTCTCATCCAGATCAAACAGGATAAACTCAGGAGCTTTCACGGGCGTCACCGTCCGACTCCCTCACTGGACTGGCCGTCGGCTCACTCATTGCGCTTCTCGATATACCGTTCCAGCTTGCGCTTTACTCTCTGCAGGGCGTTATCAATGGACTTGACGTGCCTGTTGAGTTCCTGGGCGATCTCCTGATAGGACTTGCCGTCGAGGTAGGCGTTGAGGACCTCCCGTTCGAGTTCACTCAGGAATTCGCCCATCTTGCTTTCGATGTCGACGAATTCCTCCCGACTGATCACCAGTTCCTCGGGGTCAGTGACTTTGTTGCCCGACAGCACGTCAAGCAGCGTTCGATCGGACTCCTCATCATAGATAGGTTTGTTCAGTGATACGTATGAGTTCAGCGGTATGTGCTTCTGCCTGGTAGCAGTCTTAATTGCCGTAATGATCTGACGAGTTATGCATAACTCCGCAAAGGCCCGAAACGATGCAAGCTTGTCCGACTTGAAATCGCGAATCGCCTTGTATAGGCCGATCATGCCTTCCTGGATTATGTCTTCTCTGTCGGCGCCGATAAGAAAATACGAGCGTGCTTTGGCCCTAACGAAATTCTTATACTTGTTTATGAGATACTCTTCGGCTGCGCGATCACCGAGCCTGGCATGGTCCACAATCTGCTCATCAGCCATTTCCTCGTAGCTGATATAGACTTCGCGTTGCAGGTTGACGCTCAAGTACGTCCCCTCCCGAAAGCAAGGCTTGAAAAGGAGAGCATCTATGCTCAAGGCTGGCTGTGATGAATCACCCCCGGCGGGACTATGATGCTGGATCCCTTTGATAACGCCACGACAGGCGTATAAAGAAGCTCGATTCTGGCTGGTAGGAATAACCTTGAGGCTGATCCGTAAACCAACGTCATTATAACCCAGCGTATCAGACCCAGTCAAGCCGGGCGAATGGCGTCAACTTCCAGTCGAATTAACTCTTTATGGACTTCACTCCGACGGCTGCCGTCCATCTGCCAACTGTGCCCGACTCGCCGAACGTTGCCGAACGATCTCGAACGCCATCACCGCCCATGCGACTCCGGCATTGAGAGAACCTACGCGTCCTGCCATAGGTATGGAGACTGTGAAATCACACGCCTCCCCGACCAGGCGCGACATCCCCCTTCCCTCGTTTCCCACTACTACCGCTATCGGGCCGGTCAGATCCGCCTCGAACAGGCGCCGATCGGCATTGGGAGCTGTGCCGACCACCCAGGCGCCTGCCTGCTTCAGCTGCTCGATTCCTCTAGCGATGTTGGTCACGCGCGCAACAGGCGTATGGGCTACCGCGCCTGCGGAGGCCGCAGCCACCGCCGGGCTCACTTGCGATCCCCGGCGCGACGGGATGACGACGCCATGGGCGCCTGCTGCATTCGCGGTGCGGATGATCGACCCCAGGTTCTGCGGGTCCTCAATGCCGTCCAGTACCGGCACGAAAAGCTGCTCACCCGCATCATCGGCCCGCCGCACAAGCTCGTCCAGCTCAACATAGCTGATGGGTGAGACGTATGCGGCCACTCCCTGATGCGCTCCGCCTCCGGCCTCGCGCACAATGCGGTCGAGCGCAGCCCTGTCCACCTCAGCCACGGGCACGCCCCGCCGGCGCGCCATCGCCACTATCCTGGGATCCGCCGCGCCGCGCGCGACCACGATGCGGTTGAAATCTCGCCCCGCTTCCAGTGCTTCAGCTACTGGGCGCCTCCCCCATATGACATATCCCGAGCCATACTGCGCATCGGTCATCTGCCCACGCCATCCACAAGGCGCCTCGCCACATCCAACACCTCGCCCAGTCGATCGGTCCTGCCTGTCAAGTACAGAAACCCCAGAAGCGCCTCAAAGCCGGTGGCGTAACGATAGTCGGCAGGCCCGAATGCCCTCGGCACATGCCCGGGCCTCACATTTCGTCCTCGCCTGACCACGTCCCGCTCTTCGTCGTCAAGATACTCCATGAGAGCGTGAACCATGAACGATTGGGACTCGGCGTTCACTGCTCGTTTTGCCAGGCCGTGCAGTTCGTTGACTCGCGAGTCCGCCCCGCGCTCCGCCACAAGCTGCGACCTGACATGCAGTTCCCACACTGCATCGCCCACGTACGCCAGCACCAATGGCGATACCTCTGCCACCTTCCGCTCATCGCTCCTGCCCGGCTCGCAAGGCTCACTTCCCGACAAGCTTCCACCTCGCTCCGTCACGAGTGTCCTCTACTACTATGCCCAGCTCGCCCAGCCTGTCGCGGATCATGTCGGACACCTGGTACAGCTTTGCAGCGCGAACCTCGGCCCTCACATCCAGGAGCAGCTGGATCAGGCGGTCCGTGCCTATCCCGCACTCCCCGTCCGCGCCGCCCGCGCCGCCTGCGCCGCCCTGTTCCGCCTGAGCGCCGCCCGCGCGTTGCGCCTCCAGAAGCCGCGGCTCAATAACGCCCACCACATCGCCGAGTTCCATCATGGTCAGCACAGCTCGGGCAGCAGCACTTCGTTCCGCGCGAGCGGCCTCTGGCTGCCCCTGCGCCTGCCCCTGCATCTCCTGATTGACGAAGGTGTTGATCGCGGTCGCCAGCTCATGCAGGGCAGCTATGGCGCCGGCAGTGTTGAAGTCGTCATCCATTGACTCCTCGAATTGCGCTCTGGCAGTCGCGGCGGCAGTGTCCAGCTTCTGAGCAGCGCTCTCAGCGTCTGCCCGGCCCGCCTCGCCGCTCGCCGCCAGCCGGCGGACTTCATCCCACACCGTCGACTCAGATCCTGGCGCCCGCGCCGGCCCCACGCCCGCCCCTATGCCCACCGCAAACAGGGCATTCGACACCGCATCCTCCAGGCGTCCGAGAGCTCTGGTGCACATGCGCAGCTCCTCGTCGCTGAAGTTGATGGGCTTGCGGTAGTGGTTGGATATGAGGAAGTAGCGCACTACCTTTCCCGGGTATTGCTTCAGGATGTCGCGCACTGTTCGGAAATTGCCGAGCGACTTGCCCATGCGCTGGCCGTCGATGTTGATGAACCCGTTGTGCGCCCAGTACTTGACCGGAGGCGTTCCGTTGGCGCCGTGGCTCTGAGCCACTTCGTTCTCGTGATGAGGGAAGACCAGGTCCACCCCTCCGGTATGTATGTCGAAGGTGGGACCCAGATACTTCGTAGACATCACGCTGCATTCAATGTGCCAGCCGGGCCGGCCCGGACCCCATGGGCTCTGCCATGACGGTTCCCCGGGCTTGGCCGCCTTCCACAGTGCGAAGTCGAGGGCATCGTCCTTGGATTCCCCTATCTCTACGCGGGCGCCGGCCACAAGGTCATCGATGTTCTGGTTTGACAGACGACCGTATTCGTCAAACTGAGACACATCGTAGTAAACATCGCCGTTGCGTTCGTATGCCAGCCCGTTTTGGATGAGCTTGCTGATCATCTCGATCATCTCCGCCACGTGCTGGGTGGCGCGAGGCTGGATGTCGGGAGCCTTGATGCCAAGAGCGTCACGGTCGTCGATGAAGGCCCGCGTGTACTGGGTGACCACATCACTGGTAGTCACGCCTCGTTCAGCCGCCCGCCGGATGATCTTGTCGTCTATGTCGGTGATGTTCTGAACCAGCGTCACTTCGTAGCCGCGATACTGCAGATATC
>CAYZHL010000153.1:0-6366 GCA_964478095.1 uncultured Clostridia bacterium
GGATGGGCGGCGACGAGTTCGTGGTAATAATGCCCGGCCTGGGCGAGGATGAAGTGGCCGAGGCGGTTGTGCGCATGAGGCGCGCCTTCGATGAGGCTCCCCCGGATCCTGTGCGGATCAGCCTGGCTCTCGGGGTGTCAACTCGCTCCGCCCCGTCCGTGTCTCTTCGGGAGGCGATTGCGGACGCTGAGAAGCACGCCTACCGGCAGAAGCTGGCCGAGAGCAAGAGCGCGCGGGGGTCGCTCATGAAATCACTCCTCAAGACGTTGGCCGTGAAGACATCGGAGACTGAGGATCATGTGTTGCGCATGCGCGAGCTCGCACTGGAGCTTGGGCGCAGCCTCGGCCTGCCAGACAGTACCTTGGACGACCTGGCGGTGTTGACTCTGATTCACGACATCGGCATGGTGGGGATTCCTGATAGCATCTTGACCAAGGTCGGCGCCCCACTCTCCGCCGATGAGCAGGAAGCGCTGAAGAAGCACCCGGAAATCGGCTACAGGGTGGCGCAGGCTTCCATAGAGCTAGCCCATGTGGCCGACGGGATTCTTTCGCACCACGAGAACTGGAACGGCACAGGATATCCGCAGGGCCTCAAGGGCGAGGAGATTCCTCTGATCGCGCGCATTCTGGCCATAGTCGACGCGTACGATAGCATGACGGCGGGCCGCAGCTACAAGGCGGCCAGATCCAAGCAGCAGGCCATCGACGAAATCAGAAGGCTTGCGGGAACGCGCTTCGACCCTGATCTGGCTGAGGCCTTCGCAAGGCTTGTCAGCGACGACGAGGGTTTTCGCTTGGGCACGCCTGAACGAAGCGATCTTCTGTCAACGATGGGTATGGTGACAAGGTAGGTATCACACTGGTTGAAGGCGGTGCTGGTAGTTGACGCCTAGCCGCGCAACCCATCGCGCCCGACGGCCTCGGGATAGGTCCAGCGGCAGGCTGATGTGGCTTGCGGCGCTGACCTTTGCGGTCAGCTTCAGTTCCGGAATGACAGGCCCGGTCTTTCCCCTTCATGCCCAGGCTCTCGGGGCTACGTATCAGCAGATCGGCATAGTCTCGGCCGCAGGCTCGCTGATCCATGCGGGCTTTGCTTCGCGCGCCGGCCGGCTTGCGGATAGGCTCGGGCATGACCTCATGTTTCTCCTGTCTTCGCTGGCAATAGTCTTTTCCACAACGGCCTACTTCTTTTCACGGACGCTCTTCCTTGCGGGGCTGGGCAAGGCCCTGGATTCACTCTTCATAGCGTCATACTGGCCTGCCCTCGAGAGCGCATCGCACTCATCAGGCAGCGCCGCCGGTCACTCACTGGGCGTGGTGTACACGGTTTACCCTGTGGCCACATTTGCCGCCAGCGCCGTGACAGGCTGGCTTGCCGGCAGGTCGGGATATCGCGCATCTTTCGCCGCTGCGCTTCTCGGCGCGGCGGCGGCAGTGGTCGGGGTATCGATCGGGCTGAGCAGAAGCCGCAAGCTCGACGCGGGCCGCGACCACGGCGCCGCGCGGGCCGGCCGTCGGCTGCGGGCTCACGGAGAGCAACCGGAAAGGAGCGCTCACCTGTTGCCGGGTTCGCGACTTCGGTTTGCTGCGGCGCTCACCGCGTGCTTCACGTACTGCGTGCTTGTGGGCGAGGCGTTCACTTTCGTGCCGCTGCTGGCTGAAGCCAGAGGGCTCCGAGTTGAGCTGGTCGGCTTGTTGGTCGGCCTCTTCTGGCTGGGCAGAACCGCCACGTCTCTGCCCGCAGGCATGCTGGCGGACCGCGCCGGGGCCGATGTAGTGCTTGTGCCGGCCTTCGTAGTGGGCTGCATGGGTTCAGCAGCGGTGGCATGGTCCGCCACGCCTCCTGTCATGTTCGTTGGCGTGGCGATGATGGGCCTCTGCGCCGGGGCTGTGGCGCCGGTAGCCATGGTGTTGGGAGCGCAGTGCGTCGACCCGGAGTCGCACGGCTGGGCTCTTGGTCTGTGCGAAACCTTCTGCGGCATTGGGTTCATATCCACCGGGCTCGTGGGAGGCGTGCTTGCCGGGAGGCACGGGTTGGCTGTTCCTTTCGCGGTGGGGGCTGCAGTGTGCGTCACTGTAGCGATTGGGTTGGCTCTGGCCTCTAGGCGTGGCCCGAGCAGCTGACACGCAGGTCTTTCGGCCCAGTGCAACACGGCATTATGACGTGGGTTGGTGATCCCTGTCCGAAGTTGCGTCATACGATGCTTCTAGGGACAGTGATCTCCCGCAAATGCCATGAGAAGGTGGGCAGTACAGTGAACGGATGGATGTGTCCTAACCCATACGGCGGATACGGAGCATACCCCTACCGACGTTGGCGCGATCCCGACGCCGAGTCCGAGTGGGAAGAGCACCATATGCTGCGCGAGATCTACCGGGGCATGCATCACCTGTTGAGGGAAGAGGCCGAGGAGGCTCACAAGATCAACGAGATATACTACTTGTGCCACGAGATTGCGAGGATGGTGGCAGGCCAACGACCTATGGAGATGCCGGAGCCGGTCATGCCCCCGACACCGATGGTTCCGCCGATGGCCCCGTCGCCTATCGTGGCGCCCGCTCCGATGTATCCATGTCCTTCTAGGCCTCCGATGGGAGTGATCTAGCAGGCCGCGGCGCCGCCATGCAATGCAGTGAAGCAGAACGAGGCGGGGCGGAGCCCCGCCACTTTTTCGATATCGGAGAGCGGGCGTGTCCTACATAACACTCGCGCTGCCGTGATATAATTCTGCTAGGTTGGATCTGCTGACACTAGAAGGATTTCTGGGTTTCATGTGGAATACGTACTAGAACATGATGCGGCACGGCCGATTCCATCATGGTCAGCGGCATGTGGAAACCACGGATAACAAGTGGACGTTTGTAGAAGGGGGCGCGATTATGCTTTGAGCATGACTATCTGACCGAATTTGCGGAATGGAGGGATCAGAAAGTGATATCGAGTGCGGACATCGTCAAACCCCTTGTCAATCAGGCCCTGGCGTATGTCAGCAAGGACCCTGTTGCGAACCTGCCCAAGATCCTGAAGATAGGCGAGAGGATAGCGGTCAAGGAGAGCCACAAGGCCCAGGTCCGCGATGTGGCGAAGGTGTTGACGGAATCCGACGGCAACTGGCGCGAGCTGGCTATCAGGCTTCTCACTGAAACACATCCCAACATAATGAAGTCGATAGGAGTCAACTTCTTCGTCAACGCTAGCCTAGTTGGTATCCCCAAGCAGTACAGAATCTCCGAGGAACTCGGCGTGCAAGTGCCCTATGCGATTCTCATGGATCCGACTGAGAAATGCAACCTCAGATGCACCGGCTGTTGGGCCGGCGACTATCAGCGTGTTCGTGAACTAGACTATGAAGTGATGGACAGGGTATGCCGCGAAGCTGAAGAACTTGGCATTTATCTTATCGTTGTATCCGGCGGTGAACCCATGGTTGCAAAGGACAAGCTACTTAGGCTGGCCGAGTCCCATCCCAACCAGCTGTTCCATCCATTCACCAACGGCACTCTGATAGACGAGGATTTCGTGTCGGAAATGGTCCGAGTGGGCAACATTGCGCCGGCGCTTTCCGTGGAGGGCATGGAAGAGGAGACGGACAACAGGCGCGGCAAAGGCGTGTACAAGAAGATCATGCATGCTATGGATTTGATGCGCGAGGCCGGGTGCGTATTCGGGTTCTCCGCCTGCTACGCCCGGGACAACGTGGACGTGATAGCCAGCGACGAGTTTATTGACACCATGGTCGATAAGGGCTGCACGTTCGGCTGGTTCTTCACGTATGTGCCCGTGGGTTCAGAACCCAATCTGGATATGATGGCGACGCCTGAGCAGAGGGCCAAGATGTACGATGCGGTGCGAAGGTTCAGGAACACCAAGCCCATCTTCCTGGTGGACTTCTGGAATGATGGCGAGTTCTCGCTGGGGTGCATAGCCGGCGGCCGTCGGTACTTGCACATCAATGCAGCCGGCGATGTCGAGCCATGCGCATTCATCCACTACGCTACCGACAACATCAATGACGTCAGTCTCAAGGAGGCGCTGGCTTCGCCGCTGATGCGGGCATACCAGAAGAGGCAACCGTTCAACCAGAACATGCTGAGGCCATGTCCGCTCATTGACAATCCGGAGAAACTAGTGGAGATAATCAAGGAGTCCGGGGCCCGCTCGACACAGTTGGGCGAGCATGCGGTTGAGCCCGAGGCGCTGGCAGGCAAGATCCAGGAGGAGTACACGCAGCACTGGGCAGTCCGGGCGGACCAGCTGTGGAAGTCAAACCCACATCCGTTCCACAACCGGGCACTGGGGTTTGTGGAGAAGGAAGCAGCGGAGAGAAAAGAGCGAATGGCTAGCAAGGTCTAGGGCGGGCCGAGGCCCGGAACGGACACAAACGCACATACTCAAACTGCTCAAGAGCCCGCGCGCATGCGCGGGCTCTTCTGAGCGTAGGGCGACGCGCGGCCCGGCATCACTTAGGGCGCGCGATGACGCCGCCGCCGAGGCACATATCGCCGGAGTAGAACACCCCGGATTGACCCGGAGTTATGGCGCGCTGAGGCGCGGCGAACTTCACGCGCACATTGCCGTCTGTAGTCGGCGTCAGCAGGGCTGCCGCGGGCGCCGACTTGTACCTTATCTGCACCTCGGCTTCCATCTCATCTTCGAGCGCGTCGAACGCGATAAGGCTCACCTGTTCAGCCAGGAATTCGGCGCTGTAGAGGTGCTCCTCAGGCCCCGCGACAATGGTGTTTGTGTCTGGCCGGATCTGTATCACGTACATGGGCCCGTCATGTTTGCTCCGCAGTTGCCCCAGCCCGCGCCGCTGGCCTACGGTATACATTGCGGTTCCCGCATGTTCGCCGATGATCGTGCCGTCGCAAGACACGATAGGGCCGGGAGCGCCCAGCGCAGGGCTCTCATGAATGAGAAAATCCCGGTATCTGCCGGGGGGCGCGAAGCAAATGTCCTGGCTCTCGGGGTTGTCCGCCGTCTCCAGCCCCATTGAGCGGGCGACCTCCCTCACCTCGGGTTTCGTCATCTCGCCCAGCGGGAACATCGTCCGTGCCAGCTGGCTCTGGGTCAACCTGTAGAGGACGTACGTCTGGTCCTTGCTTTTGTCGCGTGGGCGGAAAAGCAGCCTGCGGCCTGAAGCGCCGTCGATGTCGATGCGGGCGTAATGCCCGGTGGCAACATGGTCGACGCCGAGCGCTAGGAGCCTGCGGTGGAGTTCGCCGAACTTGATCCGGGCATTGCATACGACACATGGATTGGGCGTGAGCCCGCGGCCATACTGATCCACGAAGTCCGACACAACTAGGCGGCGGAATTCCTGCGCCACGTTGAGCACGATGTGGTCTATGCCGAGTCGGCGAGCGACGCGCCGAGCGGCCTCCACAGACTCGACGGAGCAGCACCGGTTATCAGATGAACCATCTATGGAGGAATGCCAGAGCTTCATGGTTACTCCGACCACCGCGAAGCCCTGCGATACCAGCAGAGCCGCGGCCACAGATGAGTCTACGCCTCCGCTCATCGCCACTGCGATTGTCTCCTTGCGCATACCGGCCATTATGTGCCTCCCTCTGGAAAACACGCGCCCCTTCGATAAAGTGCTGCGGCAACCTTCCGATACTAGTATAGACAGGCAGTTGCGATAAGTCACTGGCGGCACTGCAATAACACGACGAACGGGGGAGCGGGCAATGAACCTCAGGCGCAGACTGGTCCTCGCATTCGCAGGAGTCGCTCTGGTTTCTTCGGTCGCTGTTGGGAGCCTTCTGTACATCCAGTCGGTCAAGACGAATAGGGCCGTGCTTGGCCAGGTGGCCCTGGCCGCTGTGCGGACGGCGGCGCCGACCATCGACGGAGACACTCACAGTAGCGCGGTATTGTACGCTTCCGAGGACACCGCTGAGTACAGCGCAATCGCGGACCGGCTGAGACAGATCAAGAGTGACAACCCCGACCTGATCTATGTCTATACACTTTTCAGGCCGAAGCCGGATCAGGTTCTCTTTGCGGTGGACATAGGTATCGGCGATGACCACACCGAGTTCGGGTACGAGTATGATCCGGACGAGGCGGTGCTTGGGGCGCTTGCCGGCAACCCGTCAGTTACGCCTGGGTTCGTGTCGGACGAGTGGGGCACGTTCATCACAGCCTGCGCCCCCATACGTGACTCATCCGGGCGGATCGTGGGCGTTCTCGCCGGCGATCTGGATGCGAGGGATGTCGTTGCGCGTGAACGCCAGATGCTGATTCAGGCCATCGCCACAGTGGCGGCAGTGCTGGTGTGCACAGTAGCCGTATCGGCGCTTCTGGCAGCCAGAACTGTGAAACCCTTGCTCAATGTAGCACAGATGGTCCGTGAC
>CAYZHL010000153.1:6457-6702 GCA_964478095.1 uncultured Clostridia bacterium
GCCGACTGGATGCCACTTCGAACGATGAGATCGGCCGTCTCGCTTCATGGTTCAATGCCTTTGTGGGCGGGCTGCAGTCGATGGTGACTGCCATGAAGCAGACCTCGTCCGCGGTAGCAGAGACTGCGCAGGGGCTTTCCGCGGCGAGCAACGAGGTTGCCGGAGCCAGCCAGCAGATTGCTCAGAGCACGGCCGAAGTGGCCCAGGGCGCTCAGGCGCAGAGCAAGAATGCGCAGGCCGGCGCG
>CAYZHL010000154.1:0-6573 GCA_964478095.1 uncultured Clostridia bacterium
GGGATTATCGCATGTTCGCTGGCTTCACTCCATGTGGGTGCTATTTGACGCTTACAAGATCGCAGGTACTGATATGGATAACATCATAAAGGCACCTTGCAGCCAATAGCTTCGTATGGCGTCCATACCATTCATAACTACAATCGCGCCGGATGCTACGGGAAACATCATCAAAACTATGGCAAATACAAGGGAACTCAATATGGCTCTTGATTTGGTGTTTGTCCTTCTTTCACCCAATTCTGCTTTTTCCGTTCGTGACATTGTATGTTTTCCTCCTGTGGGAACTCTCGAAATTTAGTCAAAAGTAATCTAATAGTATCATCTATAGGTTTTGTTCCATCAACAGAAATAATAGGACAGGATACACCTTTTACCCATCTATCCGTTTCTTCCATGGTTTTCCGTACAATAGAATCAAAAAATCCCTGCTCCTGCTCATACATATCACCACCCTCAAGAACTCTGTCTCCAAACCTATCATAAACTCGTTGTTTTACACGCTTAAGCCGAATTTCAAGAGGAACCTTAAGATAAATGACGCACTCATAAAGTGAGTTGATTTTATCTCCAAAGTCGCAATTTACTGCCGATATGATAAAATTCGGATATTTCACGGCATCTAGTTCCATTGATTGTACCACCTCTTTACGTGTGCGAGGCTGCGAATATGGATTTTCTGCCTCCCTGAAATAGTAGTCCTCTATATCCATATGCTTGTAATTCAGTTCTTTAGAAAGTGCCGCTCCGAGAGCTGTCTTTCCACTCCCATTACCTCCAACTATGGCTATTCCTTTTGGCATGTAGAGTGATCCTCCTTTTATGTCAAAGCATTTTCACGCTCTTACTTATCAACCCTTGACATTGATACTACCGTCTCCACATGATGGGTATGGGGGAACATATCCACCGGCTGCACCTCAACGATTCGGTAGCCTAGGCCCGACAGAATAGCCAAATCGCGTGCGAGTGTTGACGGATTGCAGCTTATGTAGATTATCCGCGGCACGCCGCCGAGCGCTCGCGTTTCATCTGAGCCCATCGCTTCGCCGGCCAAGGCAAGCAGCGCCTCGCGATCACACCCTGCCCTCGGAGGATCCACCACGGCCACATCAAAGGTTACGCCTTCGCGCAAAAGCGCCGGCAGCGCTCGTTCGACCCTGCCCTCGATGAACCGCGCGTTGGTGATGGCATTGAGTTCGGCATTGGCCCGGGCGTCGTGCACGGCCGTCCGAACCGACTCGATCCCGTATACTTCCCGCGCGGCTCTGGCCATGAACAGGCTCACAGTACCCACTCCCGAGTAGGCGTCGAGCACGCGCTCGCGCCCCGTGAGCCCTGCATATTCCACGGCCTTTCGATACAGCGTCACAGTCTGAGACGGGTTCACCTGGTAAAACGAGGTCGCCGATATCCTGAACTTGAGACCATCCAAGACATCGACGATTGCGGGTTCGCCCCAGAGAACGATTGTGTTGCCCTCAGGAGTGTTGCTGCCTATCGATGCCTTCCCGCGCCTGCTGATCCCCCGCGCAACATGTTGCATGTCGCCCGCCGCGTCCGCGACTACCTGGGCAACGCTCCTGACCTCGGCAAACTGGTCCGCAATCCTCTGTGCGAAATCACGACCGCGCGCTTGCCCTCCGGGGAATCGTGCGCCGTTTGTGACGAGCACCACCATGACCTGTCCCGTGCCGAAGGCGTTCTTCACAATGATGTTCTTGAGGAATCCCGCCTGAGAGCGCTCATCATATATGGAAAGCCCGAACGCGGCCGCCAGCAGGCGCACGCTGCCTGCCACACGGGAGTTCAGCTCATGCTGAATCGCGCAGTCATCGGCAGGCACGACGCGGTGAGTGCCATGAGCCAGATACCCTGCGACTACCTGCCCATCTCGGATTCCCACTGCGTACTGGGCCTTGTTGCGATACCGCCACTGCTCGCTCATGCCAATCATGGGATGGACCATGACGTGATCCAGCTTGCCTATCCTCTCAAGCGCATCCACCACGCGCTGGCGTTTCATCTCAAGCTGAGCGGGATAGCTCAGGTGAAGCAGTTGGCAGCCGCCGCATTCACCGTACAAGACGCAGGCGGGGTCGACCCGATCAGGCGATGCCTGCAGCACGCGCTCAAGACGTGCCCGGGCGTAGCTGCCTTTCACTTGTTCCACGCGGACGGCGACTTCCTCGCCGGCAAGTGCCCCCGGCACGAACACGGCGAACCTATCGACGTGACCCACGCCCTCGCCTTCGTTTGAGTAGCCGCCGATGGCGAGGTCCAGGAAATCGCCGACGTGCACTGGGGGATTGAGTTGCGCGCTCATATTGGCCCTCCGTCTCATTCGGCAGGTGTTCAGTCCGCTGCTCGATGCTCACCCATATGTATGCCCTGAGCGGCGGCCCAAGTATCAGCGATTGCACGCTGTCTTTGCTATCCTCATAGTAGCTTCAGCGATCGGGCCTGTGAGAGCGGCGCCCAGCAAGGTGCCGACGCCGATCCGCGCTCCCAGAGCAACCCCAACAAGGACTGCCACAACATCCATGCATATGCGGCTGAGGCGGACCGGAATCCGAAGGCGATCGCTTGCGACGAGCATAACGCCTTCCAACGCGCCTTCTCCCAGTCCACCGCTGACGTACAGCCCTACACCCACGCCCATCATCAGCACGGCGGCAGACGCCATGCCGACGGTGGACAGAAGGCTCGTCGGCCGAGGAGCAGACCGCAGCACGATATCGGCGAACCCGCCTACCAGCACTGCGTTGAGTAACGTACCGATACCTATATGTCTTCGGTCTACAGCAAGGAGGAGTACAAGGAGTCCCGCCCCGACCAGTTGCGTGGCCACACCTACAGTAGTGCCGGTGCAGTTGGACACACCCAAAGCCAGCACGGTAAAGGGATCGGCGCCCACATCGGCCCTGACGTAGAGCGCAATGCTCGCCCCCAACACGAACAACCCGACCAACACCATCACGATCCGAGCTGCCAGGCTCGCCGGGCGCGTCGGGCCTGGCGGGCTCGATTTGGGCGTCTGGCTCGAGCCGGAATCCGAGTAGTTCATAGACCACGCTCCATGAAGCGCTTGCTTCCCCGAGTCTCATCCAGGGCGCGCTCAAGTGTCTCGGCGACGTAGTCCACTTCTTCGCAAGTAATGTGGTTATGGAATGGTATGGCGATGCTCGTCCGCCCGGCCAGCTCAGTCATGGGGAAGTCGCCCTTCTTGAAGCCGAACGTATCACGGTAGAAGGGTTGCAGATGGATAGGGGTGAAGTAGGGGCGGCACCCTATGTTCGCCTCCTGAAATCGCCGCATCACGTGGTCGCGCACTGCCGACTGGCGGTCGTGCGAGTGCTCGTCAACGCCGACGCGTATGACGTACACAAACCAGCTCATCCTGGTGACGTTCGGATCCGCCTGGGGCAACTTGACACCCGGTATCCCAGACAGACGCTCGCGATACATGTCGGCCACGCGCTGACGCTTGGCGATGATCTCGTCTATCCGCGACATCTGTACAGCGCCCAGAGCTGCCGACAACTCGTCCATTCGGTAGTTGTAGCCCAGGCGCTCATGGGAGAGCCACACGCCCGCCTCTCCCCGCCCCTGATTACACATGCTCCTCGCCAGGAAGGCGGTATGGTCATCGTCCGTGACCAACATTCCCCCCTCGCCCGTTGTGATCTGCTTGTTCGGGTAGAACGCAAAGACGGCGCCATCACAGAATGCGCCGTTGCCGGTGCGCGTTCCCTTGTACTCCGAGCCCAGCGATTCGCAGGAATCCTCAATCACTCTGAGGCCATGCCTTGCGGCAATCTCCCGAATGGCGTCGAGCCTGGCCGGTTGGCCGAACGCGTCCACCGGCAAGATAGCCTTAGTGCGGGGAGTTATCGCGTCTTCTATCAGACTCGGATCTATGTTGGCCGTTCCGAGCTCGATATCCACGAATACGGGCCGGGCCCGCTCATACACGATGCAGTTGCTGGAGGCAATGAAGCTGAATGGGGTGGTTATGACCTCATCGCCTTCGCCGATTCCAAACGCGCGCACCAACAGATGCAGCCCGCTTGTGCCGCTGTTCACGGCAATTGCGTGCTTTGCCCCAACGTAGTCGGCGATCGCCTTCTCAAACCGCATGGCCCAGGGGCCCAGGGCCAATATGGGTGATTGGATGACCTCGTTAACTGCGTCGACTTCAGCCTGCGTGATATCAGGACGCGCGAGATGAACCTGCAACTTGCGGCCTCCTCAACTGATCCCTGCAGCGGATCACACTCGGGCAACAGCCTCTATCTGCAATTCGACAAAAGACCATCCTATCCTCCAGCTGACTGTGGAGTGAGCTTGCCTGGAATCACCCAGGCACTCGAAAGACTAGGACGGGGACACGCCCCGCCCCGGATCCCACTCAGTTCCGGTGGATTGCCGGATCCTGATCACTTGCTGTTGCTAGCGCCTGCACGGAGCGAAGAGGGGCCAATCGGAGGGCACTGGACGGCCGCAGGGTCGGTCCATGACAGTAGATACACGATTTCGTTCTGCCACAGCTCCTCGGCATCAGCCACCCCGTCCGCATCGCTATCAACATCGGCGCCTGCTCCTGTGCCGTCCTGCGCACAGTCAAGAAGGAAGCTGCCAAACACAGTGAGTTTGCTGTCCGTCACGAACACAATACCTTGTCCGGCCTGGTATGCGGGGGTTATGCCGGCAATGGCCGTACCCCCTGGGCTCTCATGGGCCAATACTCCTTCGATAATGTAACTATTTGCGTCGTCTACAGAGACGTCCGGGACAGCATTCGGCGATTTGAAGATCACATGATCCGCAGCCCACCTAAACACCGTGAATGGATCCTCATCCAGGACGTCATCATCGGCTAATCCGGAGAAGTCCGCACCTAGTTTCGCCCAGAGCGCATGCGCTCCTGATTCTTTAGGATCAAACGAGGATATGGCAAGGCGCCCGCCCATATCAACATAGTCGGAGAGGTAATCCAACATAGCCTCGCTGCTACTAGAGCTGCACTGGTCCGCCACGATCAGGTGCCATGGACGGCTTGTCATCTCATTCACAAGCCCTGTCGCATCATCGACCTGTGTGAAAGCAATCCCCAGCGCCTCCAGGGCGTCGGCCGCGAAATGGTTTTGGGAGTCATCGTACACAAGCACTTTCAAGTCGCCTGGCCTGACCATGTTCATCGAGACTGTTGTCGTAACGCCCTTGGCTACCGTCACCCCGTCCCCTAGCCTATCAACATACCCATCCTTCACAACCTTCACTTCATAGGTTCCCGCTGCTACAGAAGGCAATCTGTAGGATCCGTCCGACCCGGTGGTGGCAGTGAGTATCGCAGTGCTGATGAGCGTTACCTTTGCCCCAGCTATAGGCAGCAGGGTGACCGCGTCCGTGATGGTCCCCTGAACCGACCCCACGTTTTTCGCGGATCCGCATCCGGCGAGAGTCGCGGACGCAACAACTAGGAGAATAAGAATGTGCAGAATCTTGGTATTGCGATGCGTGCTGAGGATGAACAACTGACTTCTCCTCCCTATCATGGTTCATTTTGGTTGCATGCTTCTGCAGGCTTCGATAATCTGCGCTCCCCGGACCGCGAGTGCAGGTGCCCGCCGTGCCAGTCCATACCCGCCGGCACTGGCCCTATGCCACAGTGTGCACCGCAGTGTGCTGTTCTCGCGAGTTCGGGTTTGATAGCCGAATTATTCTTTGTCTTGGATGTCTTTCCTGCTGACTATCGATCGACTGCGGGGGGTAATCTGGGTGTGGAAGGCAGCGCGCGGCAGTACGTAAGGCCGAACGGAGCCGCGACACGGGTGCAGCACCGATCAGCGGGATCGAGACGTCGAGGCGAGGCTGTAGTTGAACTCGACGTCGGGCAGAATCGTCGACTTGAAGGCAACAACGCCCAAGCCCTTCTTGAAAACCCTGGTTTCTCGGTACAGCCCATCAGGCATGCTCATGTCGGGAGTGGTGTACTCGACTTCGCAGTATGCTAAGTCATCGTCAATTTCTGTCCCCGTCCGGGTGATCCTGGCATCTACCTCGCTTCCGTCTTCGGCTCTGAAGCTCCACTTCTGTCCTTCCTTGACCGGAGCCTTGAGCATCACCAGACCATCTATCCGGTGAGGGAATGCGTCCTTGTGAAGTATTCGTTCGCGCACGTCATCACGGGTGAAGATGTACTCAAGATCAAAGCTGAAGTCGCGCCCGGATTCGCCGTCTGACATGTCGAACACAGCGCCGGAGATCTCGTAGACCACGTTGCCCGGCGACTTCGTGTTAGTTATCCGATCGATACTCATCTTGTGCCCGTACTCGGCGAACCCAAAATACGTCCAGGTAAACCCCTCATTGTCAGGAAAATACGACATGACTTCGTCCCGCAGCGCAGAGCCCCCGCGACACCCTGCACAGAGCAGCATCGCTGCAGCCGCCATGACCGTTAAGGCGACGAGAGCGCCTCGCCTCCATACGCCGGCCGCCCTGGAGTAGCCCATGAAACTGGCCATAAGTTGAGATCCTCCTGACCAGGAACCGGATTGACTGTGCCGA
>CAYZHL010000155.1:0-6076 GCA_964478095.1 uncultured Clostridia bacterium
GGCGCCAAGACCTTTCGTGAGCTTCTCGCCGATCTGTATCTTGTTTGGAGCGTCCGCAATGCGCAAAGCCTGGGCATCCGTGTTCAAAGCGATGAACTCGACGCCACGGAGCCCTGCGCTGATCATCCTGTTGATGGCGTTGCTGCCGCCGCCGCCTACACCCACTACCTTGATGCTGGCCAAGTGATCGACCTCGATCTCTAGTTCAAACACCTCGCATCCCCCTTGCAGCTCTCACGAGGAGAAAATCTCCCGAAACCACTCGCGAACGTTCGCGGCAAGACCACTGGATCGGCGCTTTGCGGCTGACCCGGAGGCCGATCCTGAACTGCTACACACATACTTCACTAGGCCGAGCGCCGTGGCGTATGCAGGACTCGCCACAACATCAGTGAGGCCCGATACCCCCCGGGGAACACCAAGGCGCGCCGGCAGCTTGAGCACATCCTGGGCAACCTCGACCGTGCCGCGCATGAGAGCGGCGCCGCCGGTCACCACGATTCCGGCGGGGAGTTGCCCGGTAAGGCCACGCGCATCCGCCTCGGCCTTTACCATCTCCATTGTTTCGTACACCCGTGCCTCGATTATCTGGCATAGCTTGTGCCGCGATATTCCGTTGTCCTTTCCGCACATCTCGTCCGAGTTCACCATGTCTGCACGGGCCGCGCCGTACTTGATCTTGAGTTCCTCAGCGTAGCCCACAGGCAAACGCAGCACTAACGCGATATCGTTCGTGATGTGACTTCCGCCCACCGGTATCACAGCAGTGTGCTGGAGTGTGCCGTCGACGTAGCAGGCCATATCGGTAGTGGCGCCGCCGATATCGATCATCAGCACTCCCAGATCCTTCTCCGACTCGGTGAGCACGGCTTCAGCCGCGGCAATGGGTTGCAGCACCAACTGGTCTATCTCCAGGCCCACTCGCGCCGCCGCGCGACGCACGTTCTGAATGGACGTGGCAGAACCGGTGATGATGCACGTCTCCACCTCTAGCCTAATGCCCGACATCCCCACCGGGCGACGGATGCCCCGGCAACCGTCTATTATGAACTCCCGGGGGAGCACATGGATCACTTCGCGGTCGGGAGGGATCGCTACCACTTTCGAAGCATCGAGCACTCTCTCCACGTCGTCCTGGCCGATCTCCCGGTCGGGCCTTCCAACGGCGACGATGCCCTTGCTGTATGTAGTAGAGGCATGTGCCCCCGACACGCTCGCTACCGCCGAAACCAGGGCGCAACCTGACATGTTCTCAGCCCGGGCGGCAGCATCGGATATTGCCGCTGCTGCAGAATCGATATCCACGATCACCCCGCGCCTCAGGCCCGCCGATGGGCTGACTCCCATGCCCACTACGTCCAGGGATGAATCATCACGCCGTTCACATATGACCGCACACACTTTGCTCGATCCGATGTCGAGCCCAACTACGATGTCTCTTTTGCCCAAACTAGCTCCCTCCGCCCGCACCGAACCGGGTCACCATGTCTTTGCATGATTCTAGAACTCCGCCCGTTTCCCTCTTGCGCCTAGAAGGTTATCTCCGCGGTCGTATCACGGGCCTTCCCTCCACACGGACGTCAATGTAATCCACCCGCATGCCCTGTTCTCTGACTGAGGCCAGGATCGAATCGAGAAGGCTTACGCGCTCCTCGATGCCGCCCGCGGAGCCCGCCAGCACTCGGATGCCGTCTGAAGTCCTGATCACTACATCCTCCGGCGAAGTCACGTCCACTTCCGACAGGTTGGGTATCTTCTGTCGCACGAGAGCGGCCCCGATTGCCGCGCCAGCTGCAACTGATCGCTCGGGCCTGACGCGTTCGCCCACGGCCACGTACGTGGGAATCACCCCGAGCAACAGAGGTACATCGGGGTCGGTGATCGCCTCGGACACAGCCACCGCGCAGCCGCACTCGTCGATGTCGATGAAGTAGCCTCCGTAAGGAAGATACGCCACAGTAGTGCGCTCCTCCAGACGGATCTGAAGCGTGTCGGGTATGACCCTGTCGACACGCGCTTTTCGTATCCGGGGTGTGGCGAGGAGTCTTCTCTCTATCTCTTTTGCGGGGACAAGAAAGACGTTGGACTTTTCTGGTACATCCGCAATCAGCAGAACCTCCCGCTCCAGCAAGTAGTCGGCGCCGCTGACGCGAACCTGCCTGACCTCGAAATACGGAGAGTGCAAGAATGCGGCGATGCTCAGAACGATGAAGAGCAGCACGATCGCGGGGAATGGTATCCCCCGCTGCCGCTCCGGCGCTTGAGACATGTGGGAATAGTCAGGCACAGCTTGCACCTCCGCCCGGCGCGACCAGCCTGACCCCATTATAACACGCCAGATGGGGATTTCACGAATCGAAGGATGCGGCCTCCGGAGCATCCACAGTATGGCTGATGTGGGCTCCGCAGGAGGCCAGGCGCTCAGGAAGGCCGTCATAGCCTCTCGTAATGTGCTCCACGCCGTCAACAATGGTTTCGCCGCGGGCCGCGAGCCCGGCCACTACGAGAGCGGCGCCTGCCCGTAGATCCGGAGCGCACACCCTAGCGCCCGTCAGTTCACTCACGCCGCGGATTATCGCGGTTCTGCCATCCACGGAAATCTGAGCACCCATGCGGCCCAGTTCGTCAACGTAGCGGAACCTGTTGCTGAAGATATTCTCAGTGACCACGCTTGTGCCACGCCCCAGCGTGAGCAGCGCCGCCATGGGCGCCTGCAGATCAGTGGGAAACCCCGGGTAAGGCATGCTCTTGATCGATATCGGGGCCGGCCTGTCGCCCATCACGACTCTCACGGAATCTTCGGAAGCTATGATAGCCGCTCCGGCCTCGGCCAGCTTCGCGCCGACAGCCTCCAAGTGCTCCGGTACTACGTCAGTGACCGTAACGTCGCCGCGAGTGGCGGCGGCGGCGATCATGTAGGTTCCCGCCTGTATCCTGTCGGGCATCACCGGGTAAGCGGTGCTTCCCAGCTCGGGCATGCCGGTGATCCTGATTGTATCAGTGCCGGCGCCGCGGATCTGCGCCCCGAGTCGCGCGAGGAAGTTCTGCTGGTCCACGATCTCAGGCTCGCGAGCGGCGTTGCGTATCACAGTAGTGCCTGTCGCCATGCATGCCGCGGCCATCAGGTTCTCGGTGGCGCCTACGCTGGGGAAATCCAGGTGTATTTCCGTGCCCACAAGGCGATTGGCACGCCCGCTGATCAGCCCGTGCTCTTCGGCAAACTGGGCGCCCATCGCGGCAAGCCCCTTGAGATGCAGGTCTATCGGGCGTGATCCTATGGGGCATCCGCCCGGGTAAGGCATCTGAACCTCGCCGAATCGGGCAAGCAAAGGCCCCAGCACCTGCACCGAAGCTCGCATGCATCTGACCAGCTGCTCAGGCAGACGGGCGCACGCGATCGGCCTCGGATCGATGGACAGGGTGGAGCCGCGCTGGCGCACAACTTGGGCCCCGATCGCTCTGAGAAGATCGCACATAGTGTCGACATCAGTGATGGAAGGCACGTTGGTGATGGTACACTCAGAGGACGCCATTATACAGAGGGCCATCAACTTGAGGCATGAGTTCTTGGCGCCGGGGGCCGACACCCTTCCGCGAAGCTCCCGGCCTCCCTCTATTCTCAGCCATTCCATGGATTCCACCTCGAAGCCTTAATCGGCAAGGCCAACAGCCAACCTAGCCTCCTACCACGCGCACCTCGGGCACCAAGTCCACCCCGAACTTCTCGTACACGGTGCGCCTGATAACGCCCATCAGGATGAGCACATCGCGAGCACTGGCGCCGCCTGTGTTGACGATGAAATTGGCATGGACAGGCGATACTTCGGCTCCTCCTACCCTAAGCCCCTTGAGCCCGGCCGCATCTATGTATCTGCCGGCTCCTCGCCCCGATGGGTTCTGGAATACACATCCCGCACTAGGCATGTGGAGAGGTTGCTTGATCTTCCGATCTCTCATGTAGCTCGCTGTGCGTGCGCGTATCTCGTCAGGGTCTGCATGACGCAGGGTAAGGAGCGCTTGATATGCTATGACGTCACCGTGCGAAAGCCGGCTGGACCTCTGCGCAAACTGCATCTCCTCGCCGGTCTTGACGGAAAACGCTCCGTCCAGGCCTATCATGCTTACCTCGCGGGTCACGTCGCCCACCGTGTGACTGTAGGCGCCTGCATTCATCGTGAGGGCGCCGCCCAGCGACCCGGGTATTCCCACAGCCCATTCAAGGCCGGCAAGCCCGCGTTCGGCGCACTCTCTGGCCAACGTGGGTAGGGCAACCCCGGCGCCCGCCCTCACACATTCGCCTTCGAATGAGATGTTGTCAAGGCCCGGGCCGATCCTCACAACTACTCCCCGGATTCCCTCATCGGCCACGAGCAAGTTGGTTCCGTTACCGAGCACGAAAACGGGCAACCCTTCGCTCCATGCCCACTCCAATGCTGTATGCAGGTCATCCACATCACGCGGTTCCACCAGTACGTCAGCCGGACCGCCGATCTGAAATGATGTGTACCTCTTCATCGGCTCGTTCAGCGAGATCCTCCCGCTGTAGACTGCCCCAAGTCGTCTAGCTTGCTCGGCCGTAACCATGCTCGTCATCGAGTTACCACCGCCCGTCTTCCGATGGCCCGGGTCGCGCTCCCGAGCGCAGTAGCTCTTCGGCGAAACGTCGCGATGTCCTGTATATGTCGCCCGCGCCCATCGTGACGATGGTATCGCCGGGGCTTGCAGCGCTTCTCAGGAAATCCTCGAGAGCGCCACGGTCGGGCAGATACACAACCGGCCTACCCTCATATGCCTCGATGCTCTCGGCCAGGCGCCGTCCGGTTACCCCAGGAACAGGCTCTTCTCCAGTGCCCTCATAGTAGACTTCGGTGACTGCGATCACATCTGCGAGGCTGAACGAGCGAACAAACTCGTCATGCAGCAACTTGGTTCTGGAGAAACGTTGGGGCTGAAACACAGCCACCAACCTCCCGCTTGCGGCTTTCCGCAGAGCAGCCAGAGTGGCACGTATCTCTGCAGGATGATGCGCGTAGTCATCTACCAGCGTCACATCGGGCGTACGCGCAAGCACCTGGCATCTGCGATCCGCCCCGGAAAAACGCGCCAACCCCGTCCGCACTACGTCAAAGTCGATACCGAGCTGATCGCAGAGAGCGATCGCGGCCATGGCATTACTCATGTTATGCATTCCGGGCACCGAAAGCTCAACCTGTCCCATGGGCCTTCCGTGACGCGATGCCACAAACCGCGATCCGAATCCGAGCGGGCGCGGTTCCGACCCGGTATAGTCGGCTTCGGTCGCCACCGCATACCTGACCACCCTCCGCTCGAGCCGCGAGGCTGCGCGGATCACGTTGGGGTCGTCGGCGCACAGCACGGCAAAGCCCAGAGGCTTTATCCTCTCCATGAACTGGGTGAATGCATCCACTATGGCCTCGAACGAGCCATAGTGGTCCCTGTGGTCGTCATCGATGTTGGTGACCACAGCCACTTCCGGGTCGAGTTTCAGAAACGACCGGTAGGCTTCATCCGCCTCTACTACCATGAATTCGCCGCTGCCCGCCTTGCCGCCTGTGGCAATCCACGGCAGCCCCGCGCCCACTGCCACCGTGGGATCAAGCCCTGCCTCCTCCATGATCAGCGCTATCATCGCACTGGTAGTGGTCTTGCCATGTGTGCCTGTGACCGCTATGCCGCGGCGCGTCCTCATGATCTCGCCCAGCAGTTCGGCCCGGGTGACCACGGGTATCCCCAGCCGGCGGGCGGCGACTAGTTCCGGGTCGCCATCCGGCACGGCCGCCGACACCACTACCCTGGCGGCGTCCTGGACCACGCAAGGGTCATGACCCTGATACACGTGCGCTCCTATGGCTGCTAGATCCGCAAGATGGGGAGAGTAACGTATATCGGATTCTTGTGTAAATAATTTGATTACTTCGTCCGGTGAATTAATGATAGCCTCTCTCAGCTTTGTCTCATTTATTACAAGCTTTCCTCTTTGCTCCCAGGTTCCTGTTGTAATTCCTATGGAATAAAGCTTCGCTGATACTCCATCCACTTCCTTATACAGCATATT
>CAYZHL010000155.1:6163-6527 GCA_964478095.1 uncultured Clostridia bacterium
GGAGCAAAATCCTTGTATACCTTTTCAGTAAGCTCGCCGTTTATCTTGTCCAGCAATTCATTGTACTTATTTACAAAACCTTTTATAAGCTCAAGAGTCTTTGCAGGGTCTCCCTCAAGCTTTACTTCTACAGGATCACCGACAGCAGCCGAATATTCCTTTTTCAGGCTGAAGGCAATACCGTTTATGGAAAAGTCATTGCTTGCCCTGGTTATGACCTGTTCTCCCGAGCCGTCATTATAAGTAATGCTTGCATCGGTGCCTGCCTCGTTAACTCCTGCCAGACCCAATACAGCCATAAGGTTCCCATTCCCGGATACATCCTCAATCTGAATCCTTGAAACAGCTCCTACAGCCTTTGACT
>CAYZHL010000156.1:0-2894 GCA_964478095.1 uncultured Clostridia bacterium
GTATTGGCGCTGTCATCTGTACTGCCGCACAACCTGGTGGCCGTGCCGGCGCTGCTGGCGGCATGCGCGACCTCAACGGGCTTTGCATGGTCGGTGGTGAAGAAAAACCTCCTCGGAATCGACGCGGACGTTGCGCGCGCCTGGACGGGCTCGGTGACATCTCTGATCCTGTCGGCCGCAGCCCTTGTGTTCGCCGCGTTTGTACAGGTCTATGTGTCGCCCGCATTTCTCATACTTGCCGCCAGGTTCGGTTGACGTGGGCGGCAGCAGGAGGGCGCGGTCACGCGGCGAAGATTAGTGTATGTGCGGCGATGCGCGTCCGCCGCCCATGGGCACGACAACCGCGCAGGTTTGGAGGCCTCCCCTCATTGCTGAGCTGTATTGAGGAGTACATATCGTATCTTGCGATCGAGCGAGGTCTTTCAGAGAATACTCTGGAGGCCTACGCCCGCGACCTCAGCCAGTTTGCTTCGTTTGCCGCTCGTGTCAACCGCGGCGAGGATGAACCGCGGGAGGAAGACGCGATCGGCGCCGGGCAATCGCTGGTTGCCGCGTTCATTGCCCACGGCATGGAGTCAGGCATGTCGGCGGCCTCTGCTTCCAGGCGGCTCTCGGCACTACGCGGTTTCTACCAGTTTCTCGTGCGCGAACGACACATCGCGCGCGATCCTACCGCCAACCTCGACACCCCCAGGCAGGCACAGCGATTGCCCAGGGCGTTGACTGGAGAGGAGATCGACAGGTTGCTTGTTGCGCCGTCGGGCAGCGATCCTCGTTCTATGCGCGATCGCGCGATGCTGGAGTTGCTTTACGCTTCAGGCCTACGCGTTTCGGAGCTGGTTTCGCTATCGACCCGCGACGTTGATCTGGAAGTAGGCTATGTGCGCTGCATAGGCAAGGGCGATCGCGAACGCATCGTGCCGGTGGGGCAGGTCGCGGCGTGGGCTATCCAGCGCTATTTGGCGCTGGGCCGGCGTGAACTCGCTTCAGCCAGCGACGACGGTAGCCTTTTCATCACCAGCCGCGGAGTTGGGATGACTCGCCAGGCCTTCTGGAAGATAGTACGGCACCGAGCAGCGGAGGCAGGGATCTCGGCGCGGATTACCCCGCACATGCTCCG
The DNA here is from genome assembly GCA_964478095.1 of uncultured Clostridia bacterium. Classification (GTDB taxonomy): domain Bacteria; phylum Bacillota; class DTU025; order DTU025; family DTU025; genus UBA5389. Next base: position 1,121 of record CAYZHL010000156.1, read on the forward strand.
TCATTCATTTGCCACGCATCTGCTCGAGCACGGCGCCGACCTCCGGTCTGTTCAGGAGATGTTGGGACACGCCGATATTCGAACAACGCAAGTCTATACGCACCTGACTCAGACGAGGCTCAGAGAAGTCTACGACAAACATCATCCCAGGGCTTGAAAAGGGGAGGCAGCTATGAGAGCAGTCTTGGTTGTGCTCGACGGAGTGGGAGTGGGCGAACTGCCGGACGCAGGTGCTTACGGCGATAGGGGAAGCAATACCTTGGTCAATACCGCGAAAGCCGCCGGCGGGCTCAGTCTACCCAACTTCGGGCGGTTAGGCCTGGGAAACCTCGCGGCTGACGCAGGCGCCGAGCTCGCGGGGGTAAGCGCATGCGATTCACCAATGGCTTCATATGGGCGGATGGCTCAGGCGTCGCCGGGAAAGGACACCACCACAGGCCACTGGGAAATCACCGGAATCCAGCTGGAGCAGGCCTTTCCGACGTACCCGGCCGGGTTTCCGCCTGAGATCATAACGGCGTTCGAAAGGTCTATAGGCAGACTCGGTGTTCCAGATCGCCGCGCACGAGGACGTGATCGCCCCAGACGAGCTCTACGAGATGTGCCGCACTGCCCGCGCGATCCTGACAGGACCCCATGCCGTGGGCCGAGTGATCGCCCGCCCGTTCGAGGGCAGCCCGGGGAGGTTTTCCAGGACCGACAGGAGGCGGGACTTCTCGCTTCCTCCACCCGGCCCCACCCTGCTGGACTTGGTTGCCCAGGCGGGGCTGGACGTAATGGGCTGCGGCAAGATAGATGACATTTTCGCCATGAGAGGAATCACCCTAACCAGGCACGTATCAGGCAACGACAAGATATTCGATGCCGTTCTCAGCTTCCTCGACGAAGGCCGACCGGGGCTGATCTTCGCCAATTTGATCGATTTCGACATGAAGTGGGGTCACCGCAACGATGTGGAAGGTTTCGCCCGGGGCCTCGAGCACGTGGACCAACGCCTTCCCGAGCTTCTGCGGCGGCTCCAGGATGATGATCTCCTGGCCATCTGCGCAGATCACGGCAACGACCCCACTACCCCGAGCACCGATCATAGCAGGGAGTACGTGCCGGTTCTGGCCATGAGCCCAGCGGCTGCCCAGTTGGGGCGGTCCGGGCGACCCATCGGGGTCAGGTCCACATTCGCGGATCTGGGAGCCACAATAGCCGATTTCCTGGAGATACCGTGGAGCCTGGCAGGCGAGAGCTTCTTGCGGCAAGTGCTGTAGAAACATCCGACTGGGTGAGGAGGAGTTGGGTTGAGAGCCCCCGATATTATCATGAAGAAGCGCGATGGACTCGTGCTTTCCGCCGAAGAGATACGCTACATGATCCAGGGCATGCTTATGGGGGAAGTGCCTGACTATCAGATTTCGGCATTTTGCATGGCCGTCTTCTTCCAGGGCATGACATCTGAGGAGACCGCAGCGCTCACTCTGGCCATGGCCGACTCGGGGCGCCGTGTTGACCTTGCGGCCATACGCGGCGTCAAAGTCGACAAGCATAGCACGGGAGGGGTGGGGGATACCACCACCCTGGTGCTTGCGCCCATGGTGGCTGCGGCGGGAGTACCTGTGGCCAAAATGTCCGGCCGTGGCCTGGGGCACACAGGGGGAACCCTTGACAAGCTGGAATCCATCCCGGGCTTTCGAGTCTCGCTCTCTGAGCGAGAATTCGTGGACCAGGTGAACCGGATAGGCCTGGCTGTTGTTGGGCAGACGGAGGACGTGGCGCCGGCCGA
>CAYZHL010000156.1:2928-6239 GCA_964478095.1 uncultured Clostridia bacterium
GGTGGAGAGCATCCCACTGATTGCCTCGAGCATAATCAGCAAGAAGCTGGCCACAGGTGCAGGTGCCATCGTTCTGGACGTAAAGGTCGGGAGCGGTGCATTCATGCATGAACTGCACAGTGCACGCGGGCTCGCTCGGGCCATGGTCGACATAGGCCGCATGGCCGGGCGCAGAATGGCGGCGCTGATTACTGACATGAACCAGCCTCTGGGGCAGGCAGTAGGCAATTCGCTGGAGGTCGTCGAAGCCATTCACACACTATCCGGCCGCAGTAGCGGTCGCCTCCTTGAGCTCTGCTTCGAACTGGGCGCCCGTATGGTCGTGCTGGGAGGAGTCTCGGGCGATGTCCAGCAGGCCCGCGTAATCCTTCGCCGCCTGGTGGAGTCGGGGAAGGCGCTTGCGAAGCTTGAAGAGATGGTGGAGGCCCAGGGCGGGGATGTGTCATGCATAGACGATCCCGATCGCATTGGAGTGGCGCCGCTATCCACCCGGATCCTGGCCCCGGCAGACAGCTATGTGTGTCGGGCAGACGCTCTTACGCTGGGTCGCGCAGCGGCGGCCATGGGAGCCGGCAGGCAGCGAAAGACGGACTCGGTCGATCTCGGCTGCGGACTTCGCGTCCTGGTATCCGTGGGCGACAGGGTCGAGGCCGGCCAGCCGGTGGCGGAGCTCTTTGCCAGCGCCCAGTCACGGCTAGATGAAGGAGCGGCCGAGGCGGCATCGGCCTTTTCCTACTCCGAGGCGCCGTGTATGGCGCCGCCCCTAGTCTACGAAGCCATCGAGGCGTAGAGACGAACTCATCCTGTATAACCGGGCATGCCACAGAATATGCTCTCTTGAAACAAGAGACGAAGGGAGGCATGCCCCTTGTCGTACAAACCCGCCACGTCCACTTGGGCCCCCCGGGCCTGCGCTCTGCTGGCCTGCGCCGTGCTGAGCTGCTGTTTCCTGTCGGCCGCCACAGCCTGGGCTTCGCCCGGGGTAGCCGGTTCGCTCGCGGCGGCAGCCGCGGCTGAGCTTGCCAAGAAAGTGACTGCGCCGTCGGCGATTCTCATGGAGGCCACCACCGGCCGCGTCCTGTGGGAGAAAAACGCTGACGTTGCTCGCCCCATAGCCAGCGTGGTCAAGATAATGACACTGACGCTTGTTATGGAAGCTCTGGAGGCGCATCGCATAAGCCTCAATGACATGGTGATCGCGTCCGAGCATGTGGCATCGATGGGCGGTTCGCAGATCTGGCTGGAGCCAGGCGAATCGATGGCCGTGTCGGAGCTTCTCCGGGCGGTTGCCATCGAATCAGCTAATGACGCAGCCGTAGCCTTGGCCGAACACGTAGCCGGAAGCGAGGCCGCCTTTGTGGCGATGATGAATGAAAAGGCCCGCGACCTTGGCTGCGCCAATACTCGTTTCGTCAACGCAACTGGGCTGCCCGAATCCACGGCGGATGGCGACTGTGCGTCGTCCGCGCGCGACGTGGCCATAATGTCAAGGGAACTCCTGCGCTACCCAGGAATCCACGAGTGGCTTACAATCTGGATCGGCTATGTGCGAGACGGCAAGAACATGCTTACGAACACTAACCGTCTTATTAGGTTCTATCCTGGCGCCGACGGCCTGAAGACAGGCTACACTGACAGGGCCAGGTATTGCCTGTCAGCTACGGCGGTCAGGAACAACGTGAGAGTCATAGGAGTGGTACTGGGCGTCTCCACCAGCTCCGTGCGGTTCGCGGAGGCGTCCACCTTGCTCGACTACGGCTTCAAGATGTGCGAGGCGCAGACGCTGGCCCGGGCGGGGCAGGAACTAGGCCGAGTGCGAGTAGTCCGTGGGGTCGACACGTCGGTGAATGTCACCATAGCCCACGACTTGAGTGTGGTCACGCTAAGGGGTGAAGGCGGCAAGATCGAAGCCAGGATCGCCCTGCCGCAGCAGCTTGAGGCCCCCATCGAACAGGGTCGGCCCTTGGGCAAGATGGTAGCGCTTCTCGACGGGGTCGAGGTGGCCCAAGTCGACGTGATCGCGGCGCAAACGGTGCCCAGAGCTCCGTGGCTCAGGCTGATCTCGAGGCACACCCGTGAGTACATCAGATCGCACTTCCTGTTTGCCCCGCATTGACACGGCAAGAAGGATAGCCGCTCGCCAAAGGAGAATCTGTCTCCCGGCGCAATCCATAGGGAGGCGGGGGATTATCCTTGTTCGACTGGGTGCTCCGCGGGTCTGACCTCGTCGTTGACCTCCAAGGGGAGCTCGATTTGTCCTGCTCCGAACGTGCGGCGCAGGCTATCGACTCGCTGATCGACGCCAACCGCGGTGCGAGGCGCGTGATCCTCAGGATGGACAGAGTCACTTTCATCGATAGCTCGGGCATTGGGATGGTGTTCGGGAGGCACAGGCGCCTGGCCGCGCGCGGCGTTGCCCTGGCCATTGCCGGCGCGAGCGTGCGCGTGACTCGAACCCTGGATCTCCTCGGCGTGTCGGAGCTGATGCCGGTATATGCATCACTAGAGCGTGCCTTGTCGGCGCAAGAGGGGGTCAGGAAATGGAACCCAAGGTGAACTGGGCGCGCGTGGAGTTTGAGTCAGTAGCCGAAAACCTGGGGTTCGCGCGCGTCGCCGCAGCTAGCTGGGCGGCTGGGCTGGGATTTACGCTGGAGGGGCTGGACGACATCAAGCTGGCTGTGTCGGAGGCCGTGTCCAACTGCATAGTGCACGCATATCCGGAGCGCCCAGGCAGGGTGCTGATGCAGCTATCCGCCTCCGATCACATCCTTACAGTGTCGGTGCAGGACGAAGGCATTGGGATCGAGGATGTCCTGGCAGCTCGTCGCGCCGGCGTGACTAGTTCGTCCCAGAGGATGGGCATGGGGTTCACTCTCATGGAGGCACTGTCGGAGTCGATTGAAGTCACGTCCTCGCCGGGGCACGGCACGGCGGTGGTGATGACTTTCGCGCCGGGTGACCGCTGATGCCCTCCGGCGACGGATGCGATGATGGCGATATCCGGAGGCACGCCGGGCTTGCCATGTATGTTGCAAAAAGGTTCGCCGGGCGAGCGGAATTGGCCGACCTGTACCAGGCCGGCTGCGTTGGCCTGGTCCGAGCCGTGCGTACCTATGACCCGGCGCGCCGGACGGCTTTCGCGACCTACGCCGTTCCCCTCATGATCTCCGAAATCCGGGCATACCTCAGAGGCTCGGGCCCGCTACACATACCGCGGCCTGTGCGTGAACTCGGCCAGAAGTGCCGGGAGGCGCGAGACGCGCTCATCGCCGAACTCGGCCACGACTCCAAGCAGCAACTCACCATCTCCA
>CAYZHL010000156.1:6249-6505 GCA_964478095.1 uncultured Clostridia bacterium
GCGGCAAAGCTTGGCGTCTCTCCGGCCGATGTCGCCTTAGCTATGGACTCTGATGCGCCGATCCGTTCCCTGGATGAACCTGCGGGCCCTGCGTCAGATGGCCTGTCGCTCCTCGATGCAATACCAGGCGAGCAGATGCCTGACGAAAGCGTGTGCGATTCGCTCGCGCTGAAAAATGCGTTGAGCCGTCTGAACCCTGATGCGCGGGCTGTCATCGTCATGCGCTTCTTCGAGGAGCGTACGCAGGCCCAAGTGG
>CAYZHL010000157.1:0-1267 GCA_964478095.1 uncultured Clostridia bacterium
CCGTTTTGCCTAAGCTCGAGCAGCCTGTCAAGGACTCGGTCGATCTTGTCGCGGTCGATGACCTTATCTCCTACGCGGACAAGAGCCATCGGGGCCACCTTCCCTCCAGGTTATGTTCACAAAACTGTGCACACTCCGATTCTAGCATTGGCTGTGATCGAACACAAGCAGATACTCTGCGAGCACGCCTTGCAGGGCACTTACCGTGGGCGCGGCCATGATGGCCTCGCGAACGCGCGCCGCGCCCTTGAGCCCCCGTGTGTACCAGGCGAGATGTTTCCGCATCTGGCTTGCGGCCGTCTCATCGCCTTTGAAGGCAGCAACGTCTTTCAGATGCCGCATGGCCATGGCTATTCTCTCGCAAGGTTCTGGCTCCGGCAGGAGCTGTCCCGCAGAGATGAAGCTGAGAGCGCGCCGGAAGATCCACGGATTGCCCAGAGTTCCGCGGCCCACCATCACAGCAGCACAGCCCGTTTCGTCCAGCATCCTGGCGGCCGCCTCCGGCGAATCCACGTCGCCGTTGCCCAGAACAGGTACCGGCACTGCCCGCACTATCTGGGCGATTATGGACCAGTCCGCAGCGCCGCTGTAGCCGTCGGCCCTAGTCCGCCCATGCACCGCTACGGCATCGGCGCCCGCTTCCACGCAGCCCATGGCGAAATCCACGGCGTTAGCCGTCTCCTCATCCCATCCTTTGCGTATTTTGACGGTTACGGGTATGCCGCACGCCGCCCGCACGGCGCGCACTATCCTCCATGCCAGTGCAGGTCGACACATGAGCGCCGCGCCTTCCCCGCTGCGAACAATCTTGGGAGCCGGACAGCCCATGTTGATGTCCAGGATGTCGGCGCCCAGCCGTTCCACGACGGCGGCTGCCCGCGCCATCACGTCCGGATCCGATCCAAACAGCTGCACAGCCACAGGGCGCTCATCATCGAAGATCCGGAGCATCTCCAGAGTACGACGATTGTCGTACACAAGGGCCATGGCGCTGATCATCTCCGTGTAGACCAGCCCACAGCCCATCTCCTTGCATATGCGTCTGAAAGGGGCATCACACACCCCCGCCATGGGGGCAAGCACCAGGGGGTTGGCGATTCGAATCCCGGCGATATCGAACCCGAAAGCCCCGGACCCACATCGCTGAAAGGTCATTGATTGCTCCGCCTGGCTTTGCGCACTTGTCCAGCTACGGCCCGATCCACGTCAGCAACAATGGCCACGCCGTCGTCTCGATACTCCTCCGACACTACCCTGCCCCTCTTCC
>CAYZHL010000157.1:1277-1969 GCA_964478095.1 uncultured Clostridia bacterium
ATGGTTGAACGGGAGTACCATGTCGATTCTCTCGCGCCTCGACGACAACTGGTCCGCCATAACGCGCGCCAGATCGGCGAGGCCCTCGCCCGTCGCCGCCGATACTGCTACGCTGAGCGGATACGAGTGCTGAAGTCTCTCTATCATCGCGGCCGACTCTGAAACATCGCGCTTGTTCAGAACTGTGATCGTGGTATGCTCATCCGCCCCGATCTCACCCAGAACGCCGAACACCGCCGAGCAATGCTCCTGAGCCTTTGGGTGCGACGCATCCACCACGTGCAGCAGGAGGTCGGCTTCCAAGAGCTCCTCGAGACTGGCCCGGAAAGCCATTACAAGCTGATGCGGGAGTTTCTGGATGAAGCCCACTGTATCCGTGAGCAGCAGCACTTGCCCGTCAGGCAGTGTGTAACGGCGGGTAGTGGGATCCCAAGTAGCGAAAAGGCTATCTTCGACCAGCACTCCTGCGCCAGTCATCGCATTGAGCAGGCTTGACTTCCCCGCGTTGGTGTAGCCGACCAGGGCCACAACCGGGAGGTCGGCGCTTCGCCTCCTGCGCCGCTGCACACTTCGGCGCTCCCTCACATCGTCCAGCTGGCGCTTGATCGCAGCAATGCGTGAGCGAATCGTCCGCCGGTCCACCTCGAGCTTGGTTTCGCCGGGACCGCGCGTGCCGATACCGCCGCCTAATC
>CAYZHL010000157.1:2101-6446 GCA_964478095.1 uncultured Clostridia bacterium
GCTGTTGCGCAGGGCTGAGTTCATCGTCGACGACAACCAGGTCCGCGCCTGTGGCCTGGCGCATCATCTCGATTTCGTGCGCCTTGCCCTCTCCCACGTAGTGAGCGGGGTCAGGTTTCTGTTTGCGCTGAATGGCCCTGGCCACGACCTGCCCGCCGGCTGTCTCGACCAAGTGAGCCAGCTCATCCATGGATTCTTCAATATCCCAGCCCGACAAGGACGTTGAGTCGAGCCCGACCAGGACGACCCTCTCCCGGCCGTCGTCCGGCGTCTTCGGTCCCTCGTCCCCTTCCTGCCCGGACGGGTTCTCAAGCCTGTATGACGTGTTGGTCAATCTCTCATCTCCATCCTGTCGTTGTCGTGTTGCCTCATGCCTGCCCTCATCGTATCATGATGCATGATTCCTGTCCCACAGAATCCGCAGGCCAATCAGGGTCAAATACGGGTTGACCTCTCCAATCTGGCTTGATTCGCCCGCGATCAGTTCGGCAAGGCCGCCGGTGGCGATCACTCTGGGTTCACCGTGCAACTCCTCTTTCATCCTGCGCACGATCTCATCCACCTGGCCCACGAACCCGTATATTATCCCCGACTGCATGCTGGCGACAGTATTCCTGCCTATCACTGACTGTGGCTTCACAAGCTCCACCCGGGGCAGGCGCGCAGCGCGGGCGTACAGCGCCTCCGCGGATATCATTATCCCCGGCGCAATAACCCCGCCGAGATACTCCCCTGCCTCGGTAACAGCACAGAAGGTAGTAGCAGTGCCGAAGTCCACAATCACAAGCGGCCCCCCGTACAGCTCGTACGCCGCAACCGCGTTCACTATGCGGTCGGCTCCGACTTCCTTGGGGTTCTCGTACTTGATGGCCATACCCGTCTTCGTGCCCGGTCCGACCACATCAGCCGTCCAGCCAAAATACTTCCGTGCCATCTTCTCGAATACCGTGATGACTGGAGGCACGACAGACGACAGGATGATCCCGGCGATCTCAGATGTAGGTATGCTGCCGAACTCGAGCAACTGCATGATCAGCATCGCCCACTCGTCGGCAGTCTTCTCTCTAGAAGTAGCCACTCGGTAGTCGGCGCACAGTCTGTCGCCGCAGAACACGCCTATGACTGTGTTGGTGTTTCCAACGTCAATTGCCAGAATCATGAGTCCGCCCCCTTCCGGCGCAATTATACCATGTGGGCTGGCCTTTGACAGTGCGTCCGCAGGAGATTAGAATAGGCTAGGGACTGGAGGTGAAGGCGTGCAGGCTCTGCTTGATGCAACAGTCGTAGGTCTCGCCGCAGGTGTAGTGGGCACCGGCATCGGCTCACTCGCCGTCGCGCTGACCGGCACACCCACCCGACGCTCACTCTCAATCATGATGGGCCTCGCCGGCGGGGTCATGCTCTCTGTAGTCTTCCTTGATTTAGTGCCTGAGGCGATCGAGATAGGCGGAACAGTGTACGCTCTGGGCGGCTTCGTTTTCGGAGTCGGGGCCACGGGAATCGTGGACCTTCTGACACCGCACTTCCATTTCGTGTCGGGAGACTGCGAGAGAGAACGTTTTCTCCGCGCAGGCATACTCACTGGAATAGGCATCGCCATGCACAACCTGCCCGAAGGACTTGCCATAGGCGCAAGTTACGCCCACGGATCGTCGCTCGGGTTTTCCGTGGGGCTCACCATAGCTTTGCACAACATTCCGGAAGGGATGGCCATGGCCGCGCCGATGTGCGCAGCCCGCCTTGACGCCCTGCAGATCACAAAGTGGGGCGCCCTCGCCGGCCTGCCCATGGCGTTGGGCTCCTTGGTGGGAGTGGCGGTCGGAAACGTGTCCAGTGCGGTGCTCTCAGTATGCCTGGGGTTTGCCGGCGGAGCGATGGTCTTCATAACCGCCGACGAGCTGATCCCGGACGCTCAGGAGTTTGCAGTGGGGCACTCGGGAACCTTCGGAATTGTCCTTGGAGTTCTGGCAGGCATGATCCTGGTATATGCGCTGTAAAAGGAGGAAACTGCATGTCGTCAATAGATGTTCGACGAGTGACCAGAACGGCGATCCTCATAGCTCTGACCATCGCCTTTCAGTCGCTGGGCCTACAGCAGATGGTCACGGGTCCGGTAGTCAACATGTTTCTGTACCTGGCGGTCATGACCGTGGGCATCTGGGGCGGCGTGGTTACAGGTCTCGTCACACCGGCAGTAGCGCTCTGGGTCGGCATACTCAAGCCGGCCATGGCGCCGATGGTCCTCCCTATAATGATCTCCAACGCCGCGCTGGCAGTCCTGTTCGGCCTGGTGTCCGGCATTCGGGGCCACAGGTCAACCACATTTCGCATGTCCGGAGTCCTCATCGCTTCGCTCGTCAAGTTCCTCATCTTGTCTACCACTGTGAAGTACCTAGTGCAGGTTCCGGCGCTCCTGGCCAAGATGATGCAGGGCACGCAACTGGCAACCGCGCTAATCGGCGGAGCGCTCGCGCTGGTCCTTGCGGAGATCTTGTCGCGCACCGGCATGGCCATGCGCTGGCCGGCAGGTTTCCAAGCCACAGGCGAGGTGCGCCACCAGTTTCACCACGTCATCGACATCGTGCCCACCATCCTCGAATGCGCCGGGCTGCCGGAACCGGACGTGGTCAACGGCGTGACTCAGAAGCCCATCGAGGGCGTGAGCATGGCCTACACCTTCGACGACCCTGCCGCCCCGGAGCGGCGCACAACCCAGTACTTCGAGATGTTCGGCAACCGCGGCATCTACCACAACGGCTGGAGCGCCGTCACCCGCCACTCCAATCTCTTCGGCCCGGTCTCGCAAGACTGGAGCGAGGACGTGTGGGAATTGTACGACGGCAGCACCGACTGGAGCCAGGCGCACGACCTCGCCGCAGAGATGCCGGAAAAGCTGGCCGAACTGCAGCAACTCTTCCTGATTGAGGCGGCCAAATACAACGTCTTCCCACTGGACGACCGGCGCGTCGAGCGACTTAACCCGGAAATCGCCGGACGGCCTGATCTGATGGGCCGCCGCACCTCCCTGACGCTCTACCCCGGCATGATCCACTTGATGGAAAATGCCGTGCTCAACGTCAAGAACAAGTCCTACAGCGTCACGGCGGAGTTGGAAATTCCGGAAGGCGGAGCGGAAGGCGTGATCGTCGCCCAGGGCGGCCGTTTCGGCGGCTGGTCGCTCTATGTGAAGGACGGCAAGTTGACCTACTGCTACAACTGGCTGGGCCGGGAACGCTACACCATCGCCGCGGCGGAGTCGCTGCCCGCCGGCCCCGTCACGGTGCGATACGACTTCGCCTACGACGGCGGCGAGCCCGGTGCAGGCGGTACAGGCACGCTTTTCGTGAACGACGTGCAAGCCGGACAGGGCCACATTGAGAACACGGTGGCCTACAGCTTCTCGCTCGACGAGGGCATGGAAGTCGGCTGTGACCTGGCATCGCCCGTTACGGATGACTACCCGGAGCGCAACAACGCCTTCACCGGCGCCATCCACTGGGTGCGGATCGACATCGGCCAGGATAGCGCCGATCATATGCTAGACCCGGAGCGGCTCTTCGACATCGCCATGGCCGCGCAATAGGACAACTGCGGGGCAGGACAAACGCCGGACGGTTTGCCCTGCCCCATAAACCGCTTTCGCGCGCTGTGAGGACATGCGTAAAAAGGAGGTATAGCCCGGCGAGATTTGCGTGGTGCGACAGGACAAGCAAGATTTTCGCAGTCTGTTCGCGTTTCAAGCCGGCATTACGTCAAGGAGAAAGGTCATGAATGTGCAAGTTTTTCCCAGACGGCGAGTCTTTAGCTGTCGCCTGTTCGTTCCGTTAATCGCGCTTGCTTTGCTATGCGCGGCGTTGGCAGCCCCATCATTGGTCCTAGCCGCCGAACCGGGCGAGACCGACCCGGCCCGTGCCTACAGCGAATGGCCCGATGACGAGTTCTTCGTCGCCCAGCCCGAGCTAGCCCCGGGGGGAGCGTCGCGGTTCAGCATCTTCGAGTATAACAGCGACGGCAAGACGTTGGAAGAGGAAGACGGTATCGACTATACCGGCAAGAACATCCTCGACGTCGTCGCAGTGACGGCCGGGCGTTTCCTCGTTAACACGCACGACTCCGTTCTCTACGCCTACCGAGACGACGAAACCACGGCAGGGTTCCTAAACTTCTATAGGCCCCCCACCTTGAATACCTATAAGAAGGTGGCTTCACTCATCGACCTGGCCCCGCGCGTGGCGGGCAGCGCCGATTTCATCGACATCGCCGCCGGAGATTTGGACGGCGAGCTCGACGCCAACGGCGAGTATCGCGATGAGGCCGTAGTCGCCTGGGCCCAGAAAAGCGCAGA
>CAYZHL010000158.1:0-2371 GCA_964478095.1 uncultured Clostridia bacterium
GCTCAGCCAGGCGCTCGTCGGCATGGACCACAAGGTCCAGCGCCTCGCGCGCTGCCCGACCATGCTCTATCACCTCTGCCAGATTGTCGCCGTACTTGCGCTTGAGCCGCGCTATGGCGGCCAGCCGCTCCTCCACGGCAGCAAGGCGCTGTGGGCTGAAGTCGATCGACTCCCGGTACGAACGCATTGCTCGCCCCAAGCTGCCGGCCTGTTCGCACATGGATGCAAGCGAATCGCAAACAGAGGCCAAGGAAGCGTCGATGCGCGCGGCTGCGTCCAGGTGAGCAAGGGCATCGGCAAGCACGTCGTAGGCTGATGGCGAATCGGGCCGGCTTGACTCGTAAACTAGCTCGAATGCCTGGCTCACTCCGCCCAGGAGGCGCTCGGCATTGGCAAGTATCGTGCGCTCAGCCGCAAGGGTTACGTCCTCATCCGGCCGGAGTTGGGCCGATTCTATTTCGCTGACTTCGAACGCAAGGAGATCAGCTCTTCGAGCCCGGTCGCGGGCGTTTGCAGCAAGCTCGGCCAGTTCGCGTCGGGCCGACCGCCACACGCCATAGTTGGCTCTGTACGCCGCGAGGGCCTCTGAAAGCTGGGCGCCGCCGAAGGAATCGAGCAGCGCCAGGTGGCGCGAAGGGCGGGCCAGCGATTGGTATTCATGCTGACCGTATATGTCGACGAGGTATTCGCCGATGGCGGCGAGCGACGTCAGAGTGACGGTGCGGCCGTTGACACGACATCGCGAACGACCCTGCCTCCACACCTCGCGAGACACAATGAGTGTGCCGTCGGGCTCGGGATCCACGCCCTGTTCGCGCAGGACATCCGCCATGGAGGCCATTTGAGACAGATCGAAGACCGCTTCCACAACGGCGGACTCGGCGCCCGTGCGAACAGACTCCGCTGATGCCCGACCGCCGACGGCGAGCCCCAGGCAGTCGATGACGAGGGACTTCCCTGCGCCGGTCTCGCCGGTGAGCACGTTGAAGCCGTCGCCAAACTCAATGGAAATGTGCTCTATCAGAGCGTAGTTCCGAACATCCATCTCCAATAGCATGACTCCGCCCCCGCCGCTGTCACCTACGGAACTTGTTGAACCTGGCCATTACCTCCAGAGCCTTGTCCGCCGGCTTCACTACGACGAAAATCGTATCATCGCCTGCCAGTGAGCCCACCACCTCAGGCCAGTCCAGATCGTCGACAATGGCGCCGATGGCCTGCGCCGCGCCTTCGAGCGTCTTGATGACTACAATATTGTCGCTGTCTTCCACGCTTATCACGGCCTCGCGGAACACGCGCTCTATCCGTCTATTGATGTCTTCGATATTGCGGTCAACCGGAACGGTGTACCGGTAAGATCCATCACCCACCGGCGCTTTGATCAGCCTGAGTTCCTTAATATCCCGGGAGATGGTGGCCTGGGTAACCGACATTCCCTCCCGCGCAAGCTCCGTGGATAGGTCCTCCTGAGTCTGAATGGGTTTGCTCCTCACTATGTCCAGAATTCTCTGGTGGCGCCTGGCCTTCACCATCGACCCCTCCCGCACATCGGTGTCATAGACGGTCCTGTTTCAAACGCTCGCGCATGGTACCGTAGAAGCTCTTGGCCCGAAGGCGCACAAAGCGCGTCACTTGCGGCGCCCGCTCAACGATAATCTCATCGTGTGATTCCACTTTGAAGCCAACCTGCCCATCGACTGTCACGGCGACTTCCTCGTGCGGCGCCTCCACGACCACGCGCACCCTGTCGTCGCCTGCAATCACCAGCGAGCGCGAAAACAGTGTGTGGGGACAGATGGGGGTTACCAGCATGACGTCGATGCTTGGACTGATAAGCGGCCCTCCTGCAGAGAGCGAGTACGCAGTGGACCCTGTGGGACTGGAGATGATAATCCCGTCTGCAGGGAACGTCGAATAGTACTCGTCGTTTACGTATATGTCCAGACTGATGATGCGCGCAAAGGCGCCCTTGCTGATCACTACATCGTTCAGGCCCACAAGCGATGCGACGCTTCTGCCCGTCCTCATCACAGCGGCCCGCACCATCGTTCGCTCTTCTATGGTGTAGTCGCCGCGCACCAGGGCGTCAAGAGCCCCTTCCAGGTTGACCGGCTCGACCTCGGTAAGGAAACCCAGATTACCAAGGTTGACGCCAAGTATAGGGATCCCCGCCTGGGCAGCCCGCCTCGCCACTGAAAGCAGCGTGCCATCGCCGCCCAGCACGATCACGCAGTCGGTGGAATCAGGCAGTGGCCCGTCCCAGCTGTAATCGAGCACGGTTTCAACTCCAGCCCGCTGCATCCACGACTCTATCCGGAGGGCTACCTGGTCGGCCTCCGGCTTCGTCTTCCGTACTACTATCGCGGCCTTT
>CAYZHL010000158.1:2381-6433 GCA_964478095.1 uncultured Clostridia bacterium
CGCTGCAAGCTGGACTTATCTGGACTGTGCATGAGCCTCGGCGACTACGCGCAGCACGCTGTCGCGCAATGCATCCACCGATAGACTTGAGCCGTCACTGCCTCCCCTGAACAGATGCATCAGGAATTCCACATTCCCTTCCGGCCCGCGAATGGGCGAAGCTGAGACCCCCGCCACCTCAAAGCTGCTTCCCCAGGCGTACTCCGCCACATTCATTAACACCTCGACGTGGACTTCGGGCGAACGCACAACGCCTCGTTTTCCCACTTTCTCACGGCCTGCCTCGAATTGCGGCTTGACCAGGCACACAATCTCGGCGCGCGAAGTCAACACCTCGCGCAGGGCCGGCAATATCTTCGCGAGCGAGATGAAGGAGACATCCACCACTGCAAGATCGGGCCGCGGATCAAACATGGAAGGCACGAGGTATCGAGCATTGGTACGATCCATCACCACCACGCGAAGGTCCTGCCTGAGATCCCACGCCAGTTGCCCGTAGCCGACGTCAACGCAGTACACGCGGGCTGCGCCCGCGCGCAGCAGCACGTCCGTGAATCCCCCTGTGGAGGCTCCGACATCCACTGCCGTGCGCCCCGTCACGTCCAGCGCGAACACTTCCAATGCGCGCGCCAACTTCTCGCCGCCCCTACTTGCGAAGCGAGGGCCCGACCGCCTGATCTCTACCACCGAATCCGCGCGCACCATGGCGCCTGGCTTGTCTTCACGAATCCCGTCGACCCAGACGCAGCCGGCCAGTATCTCGCGCCGCCCCGCCTCGCGGCTCAGCGCCAGGCCCCGCTCGCAAAGCAGCTGGTCGAGCCGGGATTTACAGGGTCGAGACATGTACGCCACCGCCCGACCCCTTGGCACCAGTTCGCTCCGAGAGGGCTCGGAGCACGGATGCCGCTATGCCCCGGCTGTCAAGCCCGAGTTGCGCAAGCATGTCGTCGCGCCGCCCGTGCTCTATGAAACGATCCGGAATACCCAATCTGACCACGCGAACATCGCTCATACCTGCATCTGACAGAGCTTCGAGAACTGCCGAGCCCAAGCCTCCGGGAAGCGCTGCATCCTCGCACGTTATGATCGTCCCCGTAGAAGATGCGTATTGCGCCAATATGCCCGTATCCAGCGGCTTGACGAACCTGGCGTTCACTACTGCACAACTTACGCCACGCGCCGATAGAATCCTGCCTGCTTCGACAGCGGGATATACCATTGGTCCCAGAGCAAAAATGGCGCAATGCCGACCGTCGCGCATCACTTCCGCCCGCCCAATCTCCACCGGGTCGGCCGGGTATTGCACGCCTACGCCCGGCGCAGCCGACCTGGGGTAACGAACAGCACACGGCCCTCCGCTACCCAAAGCGGCCTGCATCATCGAGTATAGCTCGGCTTCGTCTTTGGGGCTCATCACGGTCATCCCCGGGATGTGGCGCATGAAGGCCACGTCGAACGACCCCTGATGCGTGTAGCCGTCCTCTCCTACTATCCCTGCCCGGTCAATTGCGAATACCACGGGAAGGTTCTGTATCGCGACGTCATGGAGAACTTGGTCGTAGGCACGTTGCAGAAACGTGGAATAGACGGCGACCACAGGTCGGCGCTCGCCCACCGCCAGGCCCGCTGCCATGGTGACTGCATGCTGCTCCGCTATGCCTACGTCGAAGAATCGGTCGGGGAAGCTCTGTGAAAACGCACGCAGACCGGTGCCGTCGGCCATAGCCGCGGTGATGGCGACCACTCTGTCGTCGGCCGCGCCGGCGTGCACCATGAAATCGCCGAAATGCGATGTGAACGACTTGCGCTCATCGGGCGCCGCATTCCCTGTGCGGACGTCGAATGGACCGGTTCCGTGGAACCTGGCCGGGTTGGCTTCGGCGGGCGCGTATCCTAAGCCCTTCTTTGTGATCACGTGTATCAGCACCGGCCCCCCGGCCTGCCGCGCATCCTCAATTGCTCGCCGAACGGCGCGCACGTTGTGGCCATCGATCGGGCCGATATACATGAATCCTAGTTCCTCGAAAAGCATGCCCCGCAGGATGAGAGACTTGACGCTTCTCTTGATCGAATGGCCGAGAGCGCGCAATGCCCTGCCGATGACGGGTATGCGCAGTACTGCCTGTTGCGCGCGGGACCTGAGCTGCCTGCGCCAGGGATTCGCCCTGACTGATCCGAGGTAGCTTGCGAGCCCGCCCACGCTCCGGGAAATCGACATCTCATTGTCGTTCAGGATGACAATCAGGGGAGTATCGGCATGCCCGGCGTCATTCATGGCCTCGAAAGCCATGCCGCTCGCAAACGAGCCATCTCCGATCACAGCCAACACCGTGTAGTCGTCGCCGGCAAGGTCGCGCGCTCGAGCCATGCCCAGCGCCGCGGAGATGGACGTGCTGGAATGCCCGGTGGCGAAGCAATCGTACGGGCTCTCCTCGGGTCTTGGAAAACCGCTTATCCCTCCCTGCTGGCGCAGAGAGGAGAAGACGCCATGTCGCCCGGTAAGCAGTTTGTGCACGTAGGATTGGTGCCCCACATCCCATATGACCTTGTCGCGCGGGCAATCCAAGGCGAGATGGATAGCTATGGTCAGCTCGACTACACCAAGGTTAGGCGCCAGATGGCCTCCGGTGCGGGAGACCGTATCTATCATGTACTGTCGTATCTCCGCCGCGAGTTGCCCAATCTGCCTATCGGAAAGCCCACGGAGGTCGGCAGGACACTGGATCTGCTGCAGAATGCTAGTCATCGGGAGCACATCGCTCCTTGTCGCGGCGGTAGATGTGCGGGCATGGCTTCCATCTCATGCGTTCCCGCCGTTTCTTCCATTCCTATCGCCCCCGCCATTCCCTCTGCCTGACCTCGCGACACCGCCTGACCGGGACGGCATAGTCGGTTTTCCGCCGCCGAAATACCGATGAAACGCGGCTATTGTTCGTCCCACTGCCAACATAACGCTGTTAGCCGATTCGATGGCGAATCCCTTGCCGGCTGCCTTGCCGGCAACGGTTGCGGCAGAGATCAGGGCTATCACGGCCGTGGACGCGAACTTCGCGGCGAACGTACCGGGAGCCAGGGCTGCGCTTATGGCAATCGTTGCGCCCACGGCACCGCTTACCGTGCCGCATATGTCTCCCACGAAGTCGTTGCAGAAATTGGCTACAGACGGCGCGTTCCGCACAATGGTCAGGGCCTCGGGAGCCCCGTACACACGGTTGGCGGCCATGGCGTTGATCGGCGCCTCACTGGCCGCTGTAGCTGCTGTGCCGATTATGTCGAACAGGATTCCTGCAGATATTATCGCGATAAGGACCGCGATCGAAAACCCGATGTTCACGGTTCCCGCTAAAGCGCCTGAGCTGGAGCTTAAAGCGGCCGACAGGACGAGAGTCCATAGCCCGATGGCCAGGATCCGCCCCAGTCGCTCTGGCAAGCTGTGTTCACCTCATCCCGTTTTGACTCACACAAAATGCACGTCGATAGGCGGCAGCGCCCCGAGTAAATATTGTGACTTAAGGTCCAGTAGGTTTTCCCGCCTGTACACCCTCCCGTCACCGGGGGGCGGTTTCCCTTTACGACAGGCTCTCCTCGTCGCCGAAGGAGCAACTGGATTGCCACTTAGTGCACACTGTAATCCCCAGGGCGCCAAGCATCGCAAACAGCCTAGGAGTTTTCCTCGGCAGAGCGGGCTATTCCTTAGCCTCTTTTGCAGGCGTGCTTTCAGACGGCAGAAGGTCAATCTCCCTGGCCTGGGAGAAAAGACTTGATACCCGCATCCTGCACGTCCACTCAAGGCAGGCTACGCTGCACCCAACACCATTCTGCACCTACTGGCAGGCCGGTACCGCATGCAGGTTACCCCCAAGCCGTAGAACCAACCACGCACTTGGGCCTCCGCGGAAGCGGGGTCTACGCCCGCATGCCATTGCGGATCGCCCCACAACCTTAACCCCCTGCAGCAGCCCCCGACTGGGCGTCGGAAGCCACCACAAGGGACTTCATCGATGTGCCCTTAGCGGGAGTTTAGCCCCGCCTTCAGGAATGTCGGCGCCAAC
>CAYZHL010000159.1:0-3989 GCA_964478095.1 uncultured Clostridia bacterium
GGTTGGGGCTCTGGTGCAGACCGCTGTTGAGCTGGCAGGGTTCGAGGAGTATTTCGCATTCGTCGAGGAGGGCGCTCAGTCTATCGGCAACCTCCGAAAGCTGGTCCAGATGGCGGAGGACGAAACATCAACCCGGTCATGTCTTCATGACTTCATAGCCGACATGGAGTTTGCGGGCGACCTAAGCGCTCGCGAGGCCGAAGCGGCCATGGAAGAGGAATCCGCCGATACTGTGAAGGTGATGACGGTCCACAAGTCCAAAGGGCTTGAGTTCCCAGTGGTTTTCGTGCCTGAACTGGCCCGGTCGGCGCGCAGGTCCGGCGGCGGCGTGTTCGAATACAGTCTATCGCTCGGGCTTGCCGTTCCCGTGCAGGTGGGCGATGAGTGGTGCAGCGCGACTCGCCACTCGCGGGCTGTGGTAGAGGAGATCCGGGCAGGCGATGACGAGGAGGGCAAGCGCTGCCTGTATGTGGCTGCAACGCGGGCGTCCGACTACCTGGTGGGCAGTGCGACGCTGCCGGGCCCCGGCTCGCGAACGCAGTCGCCCGGCGGCCCTAGCTGGTATGAGCATCTGTGCTCGGTCGCGCCGGAGCTCGATGATCAGGGCCTGCAGGGAGCAGACGGATCTGGCGGGAGCGATGAGTCGGATGGAGCTGATGTGTCCGTCGGGGCCAGTTCGGCCAACGCGCCCGACACAGTCGTAGTCGACGACGAGACGCGCGCGGCCATACTTGTCAGGCACTACGAAGAGCGGGAGATACGCGAGTTCATGCAGACGACAGGCGGGCAGCCCGACGAGGCGGCCGCAGGGCGGGATAGCCAGACCGAGCCAGTAGGGAGGGAGGCAACGCGACCCCGGGATGAATCGCCCGGTATCGCCGAGTTCGCTCCTTTGGCAGGCCCTGTACGGATTGCTGCCGGCGCGGCAGAAGCGCCAAGCCAGTTCTCAGTGTCGGCGCTCATGTGCTTTTCGCACTGCGCTCGCTGGTATCTGTATGAGTATGTGTACAGACTGGGCCGGATACCGCGCGACTTGCGAAATGCATTTGGGGCTGAACTGCAGCTAACTGCGGCTGTGCGCGGGCAGGCGGTGCACTCGGTATGTGAAAGGTGCGATCGCGCGACGGATTCGGCCCAGGCCAGGGCCTTATTGCTCGAGGAACTGCATCTGCGCGGAGCAGACAGTGTTCTTGCACGCACGGTTGCGGACGAGCTAATGCCCATGGTCGACACCTTCTTGCGGCGTTACCCCGGCCCCGGCCGTGAAGGACAGAAGGAAATAGGATTTCTGATGGACGTAGGGGGACCGGTCGTGTCGGGGGTCATGGACCGTGTCGACATTCTGGCGGATGGGAGTGTGCTGGTAGTCGACTTCAAGACCAATCGCGTCTTGGGCGCGGCAGTCGATGAGGCGGCGGCTAGGTACGCGGTTCAGCTGGACGCGTATGCTGTCGCTGCGGCTCGGGTGTACGGCGCAGACCGCGTGACTGCCAGGCTGCACTTCCTGTACCCCGATGAAGTTCGCGATAGGTCGTATGGGCCCGGCGAACTGCTGCAGGCGGCCGAGAGCCTGAGGAGACTGGCAGACGAGGCGTCCCGTCACGACCTGCGCAATACGCCCGTACTAAGGATCGCGGAGTGCGACCGCTGTTATTTCGCGCAATTGTGTGGGTTCACCGCACAGGCCCCCCACGGCTTCCTAGACGACAGCCCGGACGATGAGGATGAGACTTCGCCTGCGAACTACGTGGGCTAAAGGAGGTCAACGCAATGTACAGGCGGCAACCGGCGAGTATCGCGTGTGTGATTGCCATGGCGATCGCAGTGTGCACGATAATGAGCGGGTGCGACCCGCGCGACTACATCACAGTCCAGCTTCCCTGCCAGCTGATCTGGCGAGCTTCATCCGTTCGAGGCAGCGACTCGGACACCGGCGCCGGCGATCGGTACTGCCTTGGCCGAGGGGCGGAGCTGTACGTAGCAGTAGACCTGAGGCCCTTACCTCGCGACGTCGCGCCCGATTCCATCGTTTCGGCGGTGCTTGACATACCGTGCAGATCCTTATCCGCCACACCCGGGAGCGCGTCATTCCAAGTCTATATGCTGGAGGGCAGTGGCCCCGCCCAGCCCGATCCCAACCGGTGGGCTCCTCAGTTCGGTGAGGCGCCGCCCGGAGCGAAGCCGCTTTCCACGGCCAGCCTGTCTCATGATGCAGGATACAGGACGGAGTACATGGGTACATATCCGCCTATCCAGGTCACGATCCAGTACCGCGACACGAGTACCAAGCACCTCAGTTTCCGCGTCTCAGAAGCTGTGAAGGCATGGCACGGCGGCAAGGCCAATTTCGGGCTCTTGGTCAAGCAGCAGGTGTGGGGCACTTCAGGACCAACCTGGTATCTTGTCGATAAGCAGGATGGCAGCAGCATCGAGCTTCCGAGGATAACGGTGTTGATCAAGAAGACGGAGGTCCCGCAGGTTTAGCTGCGTGTCGGCGAGCCAACTCATCCACGACCGCTTGCGGAGGGATGCCGTGGTAGGCCAGGACGAGCAGGGAGTGAAACGCGAGGTCGGCCATCTCCCTGATGATCTCGTCCTTGTCGCCGTTTTTGGAGGCGAGCATCACTTCGCCCGCCTCCTCCGCTACTTTTTTCAGCACCCGGTCCTGGCCTGAGCTGAGCAGCTTGGCCGTGTAGGAGCCTTGCGGATTGCTGGCTTTTCTTTCCTGGACGATGCGGTAGAGCTCGTCAAGGCCGAACCCGGTCGCAGCTCCGCCGGCGACGCACCGTGGTCGAGCAGAAAGCGTCGTGAAGAAACACGATTTCTGCCCTGTGTGACAAGCAGCGCCGGTCTGGTCTACCTGTATGAGCAGGCAGTCTCGATCGCAGTCGCAGTAGACTGCCTGCACGTCCTGGAAGTGCCCAGATGTCTCGCCTTTGACCCATAGGCCTCTGCGACTCCTGCTCCAAAAGCACGTTCGGCCTTCGCACACAGTCTTCTCGATGGACTCGCGGTTCATGTACGCGACCATGAGAACCTGGAGCGAGCCCGCGTCCTGGACGATGGCGGGTATTAGCCCATCATCATCGAACTTCAGCGTATCGATCCAGTCCTTGAGGCCTGCGCTATCCAGTGATTCAGATTGCTTTGTCATAGCCTGACGTCAACTCCTTCGCTTGCTAGGTATCGCTTGACCTCGTCAACGCGAAGAACCCCGAAGTGGAACACCGACGCCGCGAGGGCGGAATCCGCTCCTCCTTCTATGAAGGCGTCGCGAAAATGCTCGAGCGCGCCGGCGCCGCCGGAGGCGATCACCGGAACGCCAACTGCCTGCGTCACTGCTTGGAGCTGGGGGACATCGTATCCATCGACAGCGCCGTCTCGGTCTATGGACGTGAGCAGGATTTCCCCTGCGCCCAGCCTCTCTACAGTGAGAGCCCATTCGACCAGGTCGAGCTGTGTACGCTGCTTACCCCCGCAGGTGCACACAACCCATTTGCCTTCACTCTCGTCGTCGTGCGTGTTCGCATCCGTCGCTGCTGCTGCGTCGATCGCCACCACGATGCGGTCGCGTCCGAATGCGTCGGCCGCCAGTCGCACGAGTTCGGGATCCCTTACCGCGGCGGTGTTGATGGCGGTTTTCCGCGCGCCTGCTTCCAGCACCCGCTCAATATCGTCGAGGTTGGCGATGCCTCCGCCCACTGTGAGAGGAATGGAGAGGGCAGATGATACCCTGCGCACTACATCCATGGCGGTCCTGCGGCCTTCTTCGGTCGCAGAGATGTCGAGTAACACCAGCTCGTCGGCGCCTTCTTTCCTATAGACCAGAGCCAGCTCAAGCGGATCCCCGGCATCCTTCAGGTGTGAAAAGGCGACTCCCTTGACTACCCGGCCGTTCTTAGTGTCCAGGCACGGAATGATCCTTCTGCTTCCTGCCGCCCTGATCGCGTCCGCGAGATTGACTGCGCCGGTGTACAACGCGCGGCCGA
>CAYZHL010000159.1:3999-6402 GCA_964478095.1 uncultured Clostridia bacterium
TCCAGCGAGGCCCCGCCCTTCGAGAGGTTTCAGCCGGCGGATGTCCTGAACTCGACCCACTCCGCCTGCGGCGATGACGTTCACGCCGGTTGATAGCAGGCAGGAAATGGCGTCGATATCCACTCCGCTCAGCGTGCCGTCACGGGCCACACTTGTGTGTATGACGGTCCTAATTCCCATCTCCAGCACGCGCACGGCCAGTTCGACAGGCGCAATGGCCTGCGATTGCCGCCATCCGTCCGTCATCACCCTGCCGCGATCGGTGTCGATGCTCACCATTATCCGCTCGCCGAAGCGGCGGACAAGCTCCTGGAGTATATCAGGGTCATCGCAGGCCGCTGTTCCCAGAATGACGCGCGTCGCTCCGGCTTCGAGCGCGGATTCGATGTGCTTGGGCTGCCTCAGCCCGCCGCCAAGCTGTATGGGAAGGCCTGTGTCTGTTGAAATGCGTCGCACGATGTCCAGGTTTACGGGCCTGCCCGCTTTTGCCCCATCCAGGTCAATCACGTGTAGCATCTCGGCGCCCAGCCGGTCCCAGCACCGGGCGACTTCGACTGGATCGTCCGAATACTCTGTTAGCCTTGCAAAGTCCCCCTGACACAGACGCACGCACTTGCCGTCGTGAATATCGATGGCTGGAATCACAAGCATCTTGCCTACAGCACTCCCTTCGTAGACGGCACGCATCGCGCGGCGTCAATTGCCGTAGCCTGCCGCAGCGCAAGCGCCAGAGCCTTGAACGCGGCCTCAATGACGTGATGCGTGTTTGAGCCGTGGAGCAGGTCGATGTGGAGGGCCAACTGACCCTGGCTTGCCAGTGCGCGCATGAATTCCTCCACGAGTTCCGTGTCGAAGTCCCCTACCTTGGCGCACGGCATGGGCACGTTGAAATGAAGGTAAGGACGCCCCGACAGATCCACGGCCGCCATACACAGGGCGTCATCCATCGGCACGGTAGCGGACCCGAAGCGCGCAATGCCGTGCTTGTCGCCGAGCGCCCGGCGCAATGCCTGCCCGATACATATGCCCACGTCCTCTACGAGGTGGTGGTAGTCTACCTCGATGTCGCCGGTTGCGTGTACCGTCAGGTTCAGCTGACCGTGGAAGGCCAGCAGTCGCAGCATGTGTTCGAGAAATCCGCAGCCGGTCGAGATGTCGGGCGCCCCGGCGCCGGCATCTGCGTGGGCGGCGCCGGTCGGCTCGGACGAGGAAGTGCTACCGCCCCTGTCGAGACTGAGCAAGACGTCTACAGCTGTCTCAGAAGTCTTGCGATGCACACGGGCCTGCCTGGGGTCGGGCATGTCAATCACGCTCCTTAACGCCTAGGCGGCGGCACGTTCCAGCCGAACGTAAGCCACGCATAACGCTTTCCAAAGCCGCCAGAAACACGTCGTCCTCTTCGGGAGTTCCGCAGCTGACCCTCAGGTATTGGCGCAGCATGGGCTCATCAGGGAACACGCGCACAGCGACCCCGCGGCGGCGGAGTCCGGCGCCGACCTCTGTTGCCTCTACTGGTTCTGTCCTGAACAAGACGAAGTTGGTGCACGACGGCAGGCAGGTCACGCCCGGGATGCACCAGAGACGCGCGGCGAGCCGAGTGCGCTCCTCGATTGTCCGGGCTATCGCTTCCCTGCAGTACGCGTCGTTTTCCAGCGCCGTTTGGGCGATAACCAGCGCGAGCGAGTCCAGGTTGAAGGGCTGTTTCACCTTTGCCAGCTCGGTCGCGACACCGGGACTCGATATTGAGTAGCCCACGCGAATCCCAGCAAGCCCGAATGCCTTGGACATGGTCCGCAGCACGACAAGACGGTCGTACTTGGCGAGCAGCGGCAGAACACTTCCGCCTGCGAACTCGACGTAGGCTTCGTCTACCACAACCAAAGCCTGAGTCGCCCGGAGCACGGCCTCAATTTCCGCTTCCGACAGGCGCCCGCCGGTGGGGTTGTGTGGGTTGCACAGAATCACCATCGGGCAGCCATTGCCTGATGCAGCCCACGCCCCTGCCGCGGTTCCAGTTGCTGAGTCCATTTCCGCATTCGCTTCCTCGATGATCTCGGTTACGCCCAGCCTGAGTCCTTCACCAAGAGCTACTCCCCGGTAGCCGGCGCCGGCGGCAAGCGCGGCCACCTCATACATGGTAAACGTAGGCTTCTGAGCGATTATCATCCTGCCTGGCCCGAAGGTCTGTATGATGATATGGATCACTTCATCAAGCCCGTTGCCCAAAGTCACCTGCGTATCGTCCACACCCATGCGTGACGCAATCGTCTGCCTGAGCGTTGCGGCCAGAGCCTGTGGGTACTTGTTGAACGGGATCGTCCGCAGTCGATCTAGAACGTTCTCCTTGAGCGGAGCAGGAAGGTCGAATGGGCTTTCATTGCTGTCGAGCCCGATGCGGATTCC